>JAPDPQ010000010.1 GCA_034506395.1 candidate division KSB1 bacterium
TTTTATAATCGGCAACGGCTGCATTCGGCGTTGGGGTATCAAACACCAGCCGAATATACCGTTTTAAAAAAAGCAGCCTAACTTAACTAACTGTCCATTTTTTTATTGCAATACCATATTAGCAATCGCTATTCAAGAGCAAAGCTTAAATAAAAGTTAGCTAATCTAAATAAGCTTCACAAACAACTACCTCTGGTCTTTCCTCTGCCTTTAAGATATAGAATTCATAAAAATTAGATTTGATTTTAATAACTTTAAAATCAGCGAGATAAAATGGATCTCCAGAATGGCTGAGCCGAAATCTCCGCAAAAATTCTCCTTCAAAATTAAATTGATCTATAATGATATCATCTGCATAGAGACCAAGAAAAATTCCTTCAGAATTTATATCAAAAGCGTTGAATAGAAACCTAAGCGATATTATTGTAGCTCCTCCTTTAATAATTGGCTTTACTTTATAATTATCAGATATTAATTTCTTATAATTAGCTTTCTCAAAATTATAACTATTAATAATTTTTCCATCTAAATCGTATATATTTAATTTGGGATAATACCTAAAAAGAACGTATAATTTATTATTATAAATTTTCAATAAACAGCTGCTTACAATCCAATTTATTTTCGTGTTAACAAATTCTATATATTCTCCGAATTGTCCTAGCTTTTTTCCCTCATTATCGTCAATGACCGAAATAAGAGCTGAGTTTCTGCCAACATCAGGTCCTGTCGCTAAATAAGAATAAATTTTGCCATCCTTATGAGCAATAGCTTCAGCGATATTTGGGGTCATAAAAGAAGATAGATATTGCCCTTCTTTATCAAATATCTGGATTCGACGATTTCCTTGATCAACGACAAATAAGCGTCCATTATTATAACAAAAAACATGCTGCCTATTAAATTCCCCAGGGCCTTGGCCTTTATGCCCTATTTGAGAGATAAATTTTCCCTCTTTTGAATACTTGAGAATCGAATTTAGCTTATAATCACAGATGTAAATATTATTTTGCTCATCAAAATCCATAGCCGTTGGATGCGCTAAGACGATTTCATCTCGTTCATTAGGAAACGAAAATTTTATTTTAAGATTATACTGTTTCATCCCTGCTATTGTAAATGCTTTTTCCCAAATTGGTAATAGAACAATAATAAAAAGAAGAACATTAAAAATGGTAAATAAATTCAAACCAACATTGATTTGCTTGATATTCATAACACATCTACCTATTCATTTATTTATTGGTTTTAATAAAGAAGTTATTAAATAACAAGCAATAATAGGCACCCAAAAGATGGGTGCCTATTTATTGCCTGTTGCCAATTACTACTCAAAATTACATAAAACTCTTGTTCCATCTTGACATCTTAGTATGCAAGAAGATTCCACTGAACCTTTACCGTTGCATCCAGCAGATCCTGTGCAACCAATAATATCATTACACCTTAGATCACCACGACTATCACACGCTAATGCCACCTTGGGCCCAAAATCGGTGAATGTGATGAATAAATTGAAGAAAACAATCATCAGCATAACCACCATCAAAGGCCAGGCAAATCTTTTATTCATAGCGTCCTCCTTCAGTTATGTCCTTTCTCATAAGCTAATTGAGGATAATTCCTTGTTAATTTATTCGACTCATAAAACCTTCTCGCCACCTCTCCCAAAAAATTGCTTCTCGGCTGGCCATGGGGCACAAGCTCTTGTCCCGTCTCTCGGTGAAGTAAGCCATAGCTGTACAACGTGGCAATGATCTCTGGCCGTGAGCTGATGTCATAACCCGCCCGTCTCCAACGCTGAATGATCTGCCTCATGTGAATGGCAGCTAACAGACAATTGGTCGAATCCGCTTTCAGTATGCGGATTAGATCCGCATCAGTTCGGTACTGAGGTGAGGCACCCAGCGATGATAGTAGCGCTCAATGCAATATTCTGATGAACTATCCAAGGCAGTTGCCACGATCCATTTCGCCGTATTGACCCTGATCTGAGCCAATCCAATGGAGGAATTGTGGCCTAAATACGCATAAACATCCTCAAACGAATCCACCAGGGTTACATTGAGCCGTTTCTCTGCATAGATGATGCTCGCTAATAACCGAGGGTCTATATCCAGTCGTTCGGCGCTGGTGCGGATCAATTCGGCTTTCTGACACAGCTCGGCTAAGATCTCCTGTTCAGGAGTACCAGTGAAAATAAAATATTCTTTGTATAAATACCACCCTCCGCCAAGAAAAAGACAAATGATGGAGAGCAATAGCCACATCGGCAGCTTCATAATGAGCTTTTCTATTTGAATTTACTATGAGATGGCGTTGTTTATTAATATGAAAACCAGAAAACCCAAATTGCACTCCTCACTCATAAAGGGACTGCAATTTGGGTTTTGTCAGGTGAATTTATTGTTATTCGCAACTATTTGATAAATAGATAAATGGGGGGGGGGTAAAAATGTACCCGCTGTTATCTGCTATTTGATTTATTTTTGCAAATGATTTGATCATAACCAAATTCCAAACACCGAATCAATTAATCGATCATTTCAGCTCTTTATTTGGAAATTTTCGAATGATAACCTTTGGGTGCTAAATTGCTTGGTGAGTTAATCAAATCAGGAAATGATGTTCAAGTTGCAAGATCAATCGCAGAACAATCATAATAAATTAGTTTTAAATTGTCAAGCAAAATTTGCAATGATTTAAAATATTTTGTATAAAATATTAGCGAATCTAACTAATTGATATATCAACTAAATAAACCCTGCTCAGTTGCGGCATAGGAACATCAAATTTGAATGAAATGTGCAATGACCAGCAAGAAACATTGCTTAAGTAACAGCTTTAGTTTATTATTTCACCTGCAGGTTGGCATTTGCGCTTTATTGCTTAATTTCCCTTGCCAGGAACGTATAAAATACGGGCACGGCCAATAAGGTGACAATGGTGGAAATGAACAATCCCAGGAGCATGGCGAGCGCCAGGGGCCGTTGCAGCTCGGCGCCTTCGCCGAAACCGATCGCCATGGGCAAGAGACCCAGAATCGTGGTGATCGAGGTCATGATGATGGGACGGAAGCGCTTCTCGCTGGCGTCAAAGATCGCCTCCCGAACCGAATAGCCCTCTCGTCGGCGCTGGTTGATGAAATCGACTTTGACGATGGAATCGTTCACGGCAATGCCTGCCAGAACGATCAAGCCGATAAATGAGATGACATTCAGGCCAAAGCCCGTGAGCCAGAAAATGATAGCGATGGAGGCTAAGGTCAAGGGGATGTCCAACAAAATAATAAATGGGTATTTTAGCGATTCGAATTGGGCGGCCATGATCATGTAGATCAGCACGACAGCCAGGATCATGGCGAAAATTAAGCTGCGGAACGAGCGATAGACCTCTTCCTGCTCGCCACCGATGACGACCTGGTAATCGGAGGGTAATTGTGTTTCCGATAGTATCTGGCGGATGTCCTGGATCACCGCGCTGAGGCTTCGGCCTTTGAGATTGGCCAGCAAGCTGATCTGACGGTGCTGTTCTTCGTGCCGGATTTCGCTCGGTCCGAATGATGGTGTAATTGAGATAAATTCCCGCAGGGGCACGCTAATCTTGCTGGCCGAAATAGGCAGATTCAACAGGTCATTTAAATTGTTGCGCTGAGCCAGGGGAGGGCGAACCATGATTGCGATCTTGCGGTCGAAGTCCTTGAATTCGGTGGCCTGCTGCCCAGCTAAATAATATTTGATGAAATTGGCGATCTGGGCCACGGAAAAGCCATAGCGCCCGGCCTTTTCGCGATCGATCTCAATGCGATATTCGGGTTGCCCTTCGATATAATCCGAGTGCAGATCTTTGAGTCCCCGAATCGTAGCTAATTTTGCCCTCATAGAATCCGCAATGGTTCGGCAGGCGGTGAGATCCGCGCTGCGAATTTTGATGACCACTGGTGGCGCCGAGGTACCGAGAATTTGCTGAATGATGTGTTCTCCGCTATCGATTGAAAATTCGAATTGGCGGATAGACTCGGCATATTGGCGCAGGGCAGCGATGACCTGGGCGGTAGATTGGGAACGGTTGGACTTTAAGCGGACCTGAATTTTGGCGCGATGGATGGCGGCCTCTTCGACCATTTGGGATGCTTGATCTTCGCTGATGCCAATGGTAGAGAAAACGGCGACGACATCGGGATGGGCGACCAGCCATTGTTCGATTTTCGAGGCAGCACGTTCCGTAGCTTCCAGAGTGCTGCCGACCGGCAATGACAGTCTAACGGTGAATTCGCCCTGATCGACCAGCGGCATGAGCTGACGATTCATGCGCAACATGCCAATGGTACCAGCGATGAAGATGAGCAGGACGGTGAGCAGGAACTTGCTGCGATTGGCCAGGGTCCAGATCAACAATTGATGATAGGAATCATAAATGCGCTTGAGCTGCCGATCGAAAAATTGGAATATTGGCTCGAACCATTGGCTAAGCCGTACATGGGTTTTATGCCTCACTTTTTGGATGCTCAAGACAATTTGCGTTTTTGCTGCTTTGAAAGAGTTGCTGAGATAATAAAAGACCGTCAAAATTGGGTTAAGTAGCCAACGCCAAGACCTTTTCTGAAATCGCTTCAGTTTTGTTGCTATTGAATCGGTGATGGTTGCATTGGGTTGTTGCCACTGAGCGCGGAAACGACAGCTCAACATGGGCAGCAACGTCAGCGCGATCACGAGGGATGCCAACAACGAAAAAATAACGGTGACTGCCTGGTCGCGGAACAATTGGCCAGCGACGCCATAGAGATAGACCACGGGCAAAAAAATGGCAATGGTGGTCAGGGTTGACGCAGTGATGGGCATGGCGACCTCTTTGGCGCCCAGAAAGGCGGCGTCGGCTAATGCCCGGCCTTCTTGACGATGGCGGAAGATGTTCTCCATGACAATGATGGAATTATCGACCAGCATGCCGACGCCCAGTGCCAATCCGCCCAGGGACATGATATTGAGCGTGATGCCAGCAAAATAGAGCAGGGCAAAGGTTGCAATGACGGAGATGGGGATCGAAAGGGCGATATTCACGGGATTTCTGAAGTCATGCAAGAAAACAAACAACACCAGAAAAGCGAGGATCGCCCCCAGGATGAGATTTTGGAGGACATTGCTGATGGCGCTGGAGATGAAGCGAGCCCCATCGTAAGCGACAGAGAGGTGGAGCGATGGATATTCACTCCGCAGTTGATCCAGAATGCGATGAATCAGTCTGGACACGATGACCGTATTGGCGCCAGCGTCCTTGCGAATGATGATGCCAATGCTCTCCTCGTTATTGAAGCGGGTGATGCTTTGGCGCTCCCGAAAACCATCGATGACGCGGCCGATATCGCTGATGCGGATTTGTGAGCCATCGGGATGATTGGCGACGACGACGCGCTCAATTTCCATGATGGATTGGAATTCGCCCAGGGTTCGGAGCGCATAGCGATAAAGCCCTTTTTTCACTGTGCCGCCCGCAATGCTGTAATTGGCCAATTCCAAGGCCTGAGCGATTTTCTCTGGGGCTAAATGAAGCGCAGTGGCTTTGGTTTGGTCGACTTCGACTTGAATTTCTCGATCGAAACCGCCAGTCACCGTTGCCATGGCGACGCCATCGATCTGTTCCAGCCGTCGTTTGAACACATTATGGGCCAATTCTTTGAGATGAACTAAATTGCTGCCAGAGAGAGAAATTGCCATGATCGGTTGGCTACGGGGGTCGATGCGAAGAATGTTGGGTCGTTCCACTTCCCTAGGCAAAATCCAGCGCAATTGATCCAGCTTTTCCCGGATGCTAAGCGTGGCAAAATCCATATTGGTCCCCCAAAGAAACTCGACGGTGACCAGTGATAGGCCGCTGCGGGAGATCGAATAGGTGCGCCGGATATTGGCGACCGTTCCGATCGCCTCCTCGATGGGATTGGTGATCATTTCTTCGACCTCACGGGGGCCCATTGCGGTCGCTGCGGTCCAAATGGTGAGACGAGGATAGGAGAGATCGGGCAGCAGATCAACGGGTAACTGAATTAGCGATATGATGCCAATGAGAATTACAGCCACGAAAAACATGGCTGTGGCGACTGGGCGATCGATTGAGAGTTGAGAGATGTGCATTTTTCTATGTTCAGCTCTGTTCTGTTTTTTTATCTTTTGAATTTTCTGTAAATGGGCAATTGGATATTTAGTTCTTAGATGGTAAAATCGTAATGCATCGGGCAAGAATACTTTGACCGCGAATTCCGCTAATTAGCTCTTGATGCAAAATCATCATAACCTGATAAATTGTCATGCCTATGCATGCAGACATCTCATTTTTTGGTTAACTTAAGCATCAGTCAAACAAGAGATTCCTGCATTCGCAGAAATGACATCGTTTCTTTTGATTTCCATTTTTGCAACAGAAACGAATTATTCGAATTACGGGACTCCGCCAGTTGGTTGATTAGCGAAATTGGCTTAATTCGCGAAATTAGCTTTTAAAAGCCTTTTTTGTTTTGGCTTGTCCAGCCTGATTCATCAGGTATTTGATTAATTAATTTTTATTGCAAAATGCGGAATAGGATTAAATCATGTCATTCCTGCGAATGCAGGAGTCTCTAAGCGGCTAACGTAATCATCCGAGGTGCCCGCTTGCGCAGATATGACAGTTTAACCTGCTTTTATTAGTTTCTCGAAAAAGCTAATGCGCGGTTAATATCACCATCCCCAAACATCCGACTCTTACTCGCCCTCATTTATTAGTTTCACTTCCGCATCGTGGGCGAGGGTGTAATGACCCGAAGTAATGACCAGGTCGCCAGCCTGAAATGGAAAATTGGTGTTCAGGATTTCGATATATTCATCATTTTCTAAGCCAGTTTCAACATAATTCCATTTGGCTAGCAGCTTACCTTCGTCATTTTTTTGGACCGCAAAAATTAAGGTTCGCTGGTCACGGGTTAAAACTGCCTCCCTGGGGACTAAAAGTCGATCGTGATAAATCTGGGCATCGATTTTAACGTAAGCGAACATTCCTGCTTTAATGCGATTGTTGGGATTGGGCATTTCGACGGTCACGCGACAGGTTTTATGGTCTGGATCAATAATGGGATTGATGGTGATGACGTTGCCCTCGAATTTTTCGCTTGGAAATGCGGGAAGTTCGATAGTAGCTTTTCTCCCAACTGCCAAATGCTGAACTTCGCTTTCGAGCACTCCGACATTGACCCGAAGCCGAGATAGATTGAGCAATTTGCAACATTCTTTCCCTGCTGAAATGAATTGCCCATTTCGAACTGAGAGATCTCCGATCTGTCCTGAGAATGGCGCTCGAATCTCGCATCGGGAGAGATTAAGCTGGGCCCGTTCATAATCGATGAGGGCAGATGAAAATCCAGTTCTACTCGCAACCATTTCTTCGTGGCGAACGCCGCGCAAAATTTGGGCGCTTTGATAATCCAGCCAGATTTTTTGATAGCTGGCTTCATCTAACTCACCGTCATGATAGCGTTGAAGGGCATCTTTCCACTGCTTTTCTAATTGTTCAGAGCGATTAATTGCAGACGAATCGATCAATTGATCGAGCGCTTTACGATCCAGTTTTTGCACCTCATATTCAGAACGCGCCTTCAGCAATTTTTGTCGTGCATCGTTCAGCGCGAGCTGATATTCTCGGTCGTCCAGTTTGATCAATAGATCTCCTGAGCTGACCAATTTTCCCTCATAAATGGGCAATTCGACGATTTCGCCGCTGATCTTGGGCATGATAGTGACTTGTTGAATCGCTTCAGTTTGACCAGACGCTGAAACGCGGATAATTAAGTCTCCGCGATGAGATGGCTTAGCAGAGACCATTACTGGAACGATCTCAGGTATGTTTCCTTCTTGGCTGCTTTGCTCAGCAGTTTTGTTCGATAAAGATGTGGAGTTCTTTTTCAATTTTGAGACGATAAATAGGGCAGAAGAAGCAAAAATTGCGCACAGCAACAGCACCAAAATAATAGAACGGAGGGTCTTTTTCGACATGATTTTCATTCCTATCAGCTTAATTGTCATTGAATTGATAAGGCAAAATATAAAATATTGCGAGCGATTCACTCAAAGCTTCATGGACAGAAAAGCATGCATTTTGTTTTTTTTTACTCATTTTGAGTAAATAGGTTTCGAGACATCTCTATTGTATTAGTGTCACAGGTTTACCCTCGGCATGTTCGGATCAGCTTGCCATGATCATCGCTATTCCTCACAATTTTGTTGATTGCGCGATTGAGCTATGGATTGAATTACCGAAAATTTTAGATGAATTCAATTTCAATTTAATAAGCTCTCTTGATTTGGTTTATTCAAAGATAAAAACAGGATCATAAAGCAAATCGACTTGACTTCTGAAAAAGGGGTGCTGATCCAATTGAAACGTTGATCTAAGGGATTAGAGCAACGGAATCAGCTTTTCGAATTTTTCCAAAATCAATTAGATGCGAACGTAAAATGCAATTGATTCTTTTAATTTCATTCGCGAATAGGATAGGGGAATTGGATTTGGTTTTTTGGTCTACCAAATTTCACCTTTTAGGACCAGGGATGAAATTTTCAAATTTTTTCTTGAAATTCTGATTTTATGAGTGTATATTTGCTGCAATTTTTTTGGGAATCCATGAGAAAAATGGAGAGGCTATTATTTGTTCAATACTTCAGGCTGGTAGGTTTGGGAGTGGCGAATAGCTTCATTGTATCGGAGGTTTATTTATTGCTTTTACCTTCATAGCTCTGATTGTGGTTTGAAAAATAAGATACTGAGTAGCGAGCTATATAGGGAGAGAATGCTATTTTTAGGATCCATCCTTTGTCTGATTGCTCGATCATGACCATCCAGCGCTTGTGAGTTCACAAATACTGCCAGTTGCCAAATTTAAAAGACGATTCTTTCGATTTGGCAGTATGTTTTAATGTAAATGCTGATTTCAAAATTGTAGATAAGAAAAAATTGTTTGCGAACAACAGAAGGGAGCATAATTATGAAGAGAGGGTCAATTGTCGCTGCCGTGAAAAGCGGCAAAATTCTCGTGTCCGATGGGGCTTGGGGGACGATGCTGTATAAAAAGGGATTGATGCCAGGGGATTGTCCTGAGCGGTGGTGTTTAGAGCGGCCAAGGGATGTGCTGGAGATAGCGCAAGGGTACATTGAAGCTGGGGCGGACATGGTGCAGACCAACAGCTTTGGTGGCACTCGGATCAAATTGGGCTATTGTGGTTTGGCCGATCGGGCGGCTGAGATCAATGAGATTGCGGCACGGCTTTCTCGGCAAGCGGCAGGGGATGATCATTGGGTCATTGCCTCGATGGGGCCGACTGGAAAGATGCTCCTCATGGGAGAGGTCACTGAAGAGGAGCTATATGATGCCTTTAAAGAACAAGCCATGGCGCTCGAGCGTGGCGGCGCGGACGCACTCTGTATCGAGACCATGATGGCGACTGATGAGGCTGCGGTAGCGATTCGGGCGGCGCGGGAAAATACCGATTGCGAAGTCATCTGCACATTTACCTTCGATCGAACTGTTTCTGGTGACTATCGGACGCTGATGGGGACGACTCCCCAAGAGGCGACTCGCGCTGCGCTTGATGCCGGCGCTCAGATCATCGGCACCAATTGTGGTAACGGATTCGAGCGGATGATCGATATTGTCCGAGCCATTCGGCAGGAAGCTCCAGACGCTCCGCTGCTGGTCCACGCCAATGCCGGTCTGCCCAAAAATATCAACGGCGTGGATGTCTTCCCTGATACTCCAGAACAAATGGGTTCGTTGGTCCCAGCCCTCATTGAAGCGGGAGCGAACATCATTGGTGGTTGTTGTGGCACAACACCAGATCACATTCGCGCGATTAGAGCCGCCGTGGACAGGTTGAAACGATGATTCTTTTGTTTGGGGAATCAAAAGCACTTCAATTTTAAACGTGCAAATGTTGCTTTCAATTTTGCATATTTTTATCTGATCCTTTCTCATGGGTCTGATGCTTAGAGAGAGATTGCTGCATTCGCAGCAATGACATCGTTTCATGGCATGGGAGGGGTTTTCTTTATCTGGTCGTTTCTCACGGGTCTGATGCTTAGAGAGAGATTGCTGCATTCGCAGCAATGACATCGTTTCATGGCATGGGAGGGTTTTCTTTATATGGTCGTTTCTCACGGGTCTGATGCTCAGAGAGAGATTGCTGCATTCGCAGCAATGACATCGTTTCATGGCATAAGTGAGTTTTCTCTATCAGGTCATTTAACATTTAAGGAGGCTTAGAAATTGAGCCGACTGGGAGTCATCAACTAGATCCGATCAGTTGCCTTTCTGAACGTTGGGGTTTTGATCGGCTGGCTTAGCTAATTCATGAATGCGCCAAGGAAAAAGCTGTTGTCCCTCAAGGTTCAAGTAGATCGAGCCAAATTGAAGGAAATGGATTTTCTCTGGATTGAGCTGGGGGGCATAAATTTGAATTTTTTTATTTACCAAATCAACGGATTGAATGATTCCTAGGGCTATCACAAAGTTATTGACATCGCAACACGCCACTAGCAGCGAGCGATACCGAGATGGGTCTTTTAAATTTGGAATTCGGCCATGAAAGCTGATCCCTTTTAGCGGAATATCCTGAGAGACGGCGGTTTCGAAGTAACGCTTGAATTTTAGCGTGCGGTATTCCTTTCGCATTGCTGGATTTCTCGAAATAATCGCTCTGGAAGGCTCGAGATGGAACAAGCGAATGGTGGGATGCTGTTGGTAGCTGTGCGTCCATCGGAGATCATTGTCAGGTCGTTGTAAGACGATGAGAAACCGAGGCTGCAGCACATCGATCACGCGAAATTGGAATTCTCGGGCGACTGGATCCAATACAAATCCTGAGGAATCGAGGACGATCCAATGGGCGCCAAGCGATTGGGCATGTTCGGTCAATTTCTTGATCCCAACCAAAGTTTGTAATAGGTGGCCTCGAGGTGTGGTCGATCCTACAAAGTACAGATAGATGCTGGGCGATGTATCCTTTGAATGAAACGGGATTTTTAGACCAATGGTGGTCGGCGGGCCAATGAGCGATTGTCCTGGATCGCAATCGATATAAGCGCTGAGATGGCGCTGAGCAAGGTTTTCAGCGAGATAAGTGCATAAGGTACTTTTCCCCGTATCATTGGCTCCGATGACGTAAATGATCCCGCCCCGTGATTCCTGTCTAATTTGATCAAGTAAGGCCTGCCAGTTTTGTTCGACAACGCCCATTGTGTTCTTCCAGCAAATTATTTCCGATGTGAATTTCGCTAGTAGTTGAGCAACTATGGCGCTTGGGCTATTTTTGAATTAATAATCGCTTCGTAGTCGTAGTGTAAGAGAATAATCCTCACTTCAGAAACAATTTGAAACTATTTGCCATGACTCCAAAATTGAACTCCCAAAACAATGATGATTCGATGACCCCGGAATCTACACAGCGCGAGCAATTTTCTGCCTGCTGCTGCAATTGTCTTAATTGAGGGGATTCGATAATGTCCCTGAGTGGTTGCTTATAGACATTGCCAAGCGGATGAGATCGGTTCTGGCAGTTAGTGACGCTGCCATCCGGCTCCACTCGGATGCTGATTTTCGGTGCATGGCAGCGATAGCGGACTTCGCCCCTAATGAACAAATTCAAATAAGCGAGCGAATTGTTAATAGCGTGGTGCTGTTTCTTGAGCAATAGAATCTCCCGAAATCGAGCGCGCTCCACTGGGACTGGTAGTCTCAGATCGACTGATGTCCGATCATCTTCCCGTGGAAATTCGACGAGTCCCTGGTTCACAGATTCGAAAGTGATGGAGAGATTCAATCGCTCCGCCAATTGGACTAATGGTTCGATCGCATCATCATTGAGGCGGCTGATCACCGAATTGATAAAGATTTTCAATCTGGGATTTAAGCGTTGCACCTGGTCGATTCCAGAAAGGGCGCGGTCAAATAGGCCAGGCACACTTCTCAATTCATCATGGCGCTGATCTGGAAGATCGATAGAGACGATCAGAAAGTCCAGATATTGAGACAAGTTGGGAGCTTGCTCGGGAAGAAAATAGCCGTTGGTGATCACCCCAGCCGCCAAACCAATGCGATGGCAATGCTTCAAGATGTCGACCAAGTCTTGACGCAGCAGGGGCTCGCCACCCCAAAATGTAGTTGCGATGAAGCCCAACGCCCGTGCCTGGGAGTAGAATTCGATAATTTTGGACGTATCGAACTGTTCGTGCGAGTGGCCGCGCCAGAGACAAGTTGGGCAATGGGCGAAACAGCGTGTGGTGATCAAATGGGAAATAAAGAATGGCCGATGGGTGCAAAATCGCGATCGAAGCACAGCGTGCATGGCGCAGGCAAATCTTCGCAAGCGATCAAAGCTTTTGGACATGACCTTCATCCCCAATTGATTATCTTGCGAACTATTTGAATTGTTCATAGATTTGAAAATGGCGCATTAGCGTAGTCATCAAAATAAAATTGGACAACTGAGAAACAACCAAATCTAAAACAAGGAGCTATTGCAGAATGATCCTTTTTTAGCACTGAGTTCACGCAAATGAACGGACAATTGAATATCGAAAATCATCCTTCTTTGATTTTCGCGCATGGCTAACCCAGCTTTATTGGAAATTCAGGTGATAAAAAAAAGACTTGACATTCAAGAAAAAATTATTATATTAATAGAGCATCGCTCTATTAAATATAGAGCGATGCTCTACTCCTTAAGATAACGGATCAATTCGAGATGAAGTTTGCAGACCTCGAACTGGAGAGCATATTTGATTTAGATATTTTCATCCTTGGAATTCCATCCGATCAAGATCGCTCGTAGGTCATGTTTCAGAGTTAATTGGCGTTTTGGACTTTCTTTTGAATATATTCGATGAAAAAAAATCGGATCCAAATTCGCTTTTCCTTCTTATGGCACCTAATTTTTTCTTTAAGCTACTCTACTCGTTTAACTGGCTATTTCATCAAAAGTTTTCCATCTCAACATACGCATTTAAATTTTTCTGGCAACAGGGCACAAAAAAGGGGCGAAATCATTCATCGCGAGCTCTTTCAAGCGCTCGAAGATGTAACAAATCTCTTTTCTTCATTCAACAAAAGGAGAGATCCGAACAACCGAGATTCTAATTTTGCGGATGAGGATTTTTTTCCAATAAATATCATTGGACAAATTCTTGGGAGAGATTCCTATGAAAAGGTCTGCTTCCAAAAAAAATCAGGACAAGTATGAAGATATCTTGATTGCTGCAAAAAGGTTGTTTTCGAAACAAGGCTACGAGAAAACTTCGGTGCGACAGATCGTTGAAGAAGCGAATACTTCAATGGGCAATTTGTATTTTCATTTCCCAAATAAATTGGCAATTTTGAAAACCATTTGCAAGAACTATATCAATATCCTTCGCCAACAAATTTATGAAGTCCATAAGCTATCGCTCCCCCCGGAAGTCGGCTTTGCATTAGATTTAAAGATCGGCTATATCAACACGCTCGAAAATCCCAAGCTTTTCCCACTCTGGTTGGTCATCCGTCGCATTCCTGAGATCCATAAGTACTCGCTGGAAAATAAAAAAATCCGATTGAAGACCTTCTTTGGGGATCAGATCCCAGCAGAGGAGTTGGATTTGCTGGCGATTGCGATTCAGGGGATTGCGGATTCTTTTTATGAACAGAAAAAGGCAGGAAAATTGCCGAAGAATTTAACGAAACCAGGTTACCAGATCATCGATTTTGCGTTGCGTCTGCTGGGCTATTCCCGGGAAAGGATTCGGGAAGTCATCGAACAGGTGGAAGATTATATTCAAAAAGAAAACATCACGATTGCCGATTATTTCAAGGATTAACGATGGCAGTTGATCGTGACCAAGCATCGAGCAAGAGGGGGTGATCATAGCACAGAGAATCAATGTCAAATCGTGCTGCTGTTACCGCTGGCAGCTATTGAGATAGGCGTGATCAGCCATTAGAAGCTTTCAAAGTGCTGATATTAAAAGCGAGTGGAGAAAGCGATTGTGACTTGTGATCAATGATAATTAGCGAGAGCGTAATACGGAGTCACGGCTCGAATTCGCGGAGAGCCAGACAGAACTGACCTCACGCATTGGATGATCGCATTGTTTTCTCTCGGGCGAGAATGGCCTAATTGAAGTTCGCGTTATATAGGTGTCTTCGGAATTAGCTGAGAAGGAGGTGAGGCAATCAAATCAAGAATGAATGATGGTCATAAAAAGTTACACTAAATAAGTCCCTAATCCAAGGATGTCTATCCACGCAAAAGCAGAAGGAGCAGGAGGATATTATGAGTCTGTCAAAATTAGCGATTTGGTTAGGCGTGCTTGTGATCGCTATTGGATTCTTTGTTGGCGATTTAAGCGCGCAGGTCAGCGGGAGAATTGTCGGTCGCGTGACCGATTCGAGCACTGGCAATTATCTTCCTGGCGCGAATGTGATGATCAAAGGGACCAATATGGGAGCGGCAACTGGGCGACAGGGAGAATTTGTGATTTCAAATGTTCCCCCAGGCAGCTATACTCTCGTTGTGAGTTACATCGGGTATGAGGAATTTTCGACATCGGTCAGCGTCACTGTCGGTGGTACCACGCGGCAGGATGTTGCGCTTAAGGTGAGCTATGTGGAGATGGAGCAGGTGGTCGTTGAAGGGATTCGGCAGGGGCAGGTGAAGGCGCTCAGCCAGCAGCGGACCTCAGCAACGATCCAGAACGTGGTAGCCCAAGAGATGATTGAGCGATTTCCCGATGAAAATACGGCTGACGTATTGAAGCGCATCCCTGGGGTCTATATTCAAAACAGCTTGGGTGAAGGAAGGTTCGCATTGATTCGCGGCACAGATCCGAGGTTGAATATTATTACTGTAAACGGCGAGAAATTAGCCACGAACCGCACCGAGGAACGGTATCCGCAATTGGACATTATCGGCTCTAGCCAACTGGCCTCAGTGGAAGTGACCAAAGCATTGACACCCGATATGGATGGCGATGCTATCGGTGGTTCCATCAATTTGGTCACCCGGAGCGCCTTCGATTATCCGGGTCGACGGATCGACATCACAGTGGGCAGTGGTTATGCGAACATCGATGCCAAGCCTATCGGTCAAGGCAAGATCCATTTCAGCAATGTATTCGGCGCCAATCGGAAGTTGGGCTTCAGTATTACTGCCAACTGGGATCAAAAAGAACGCGGCACCCATAATACCGAACCCCGCTGGGCGGATAAAGAGGACATCAACAAAAACAAAATCCCGTTCGCGTTGACCGAAGTGACCTTGATGGATTACAATTCCACCTTCACTCGATATGGTTTGGGCGGCAGCTTGGAGTATCGGCTGTCGGAGAACCATCAATGGAATTTACGCGGCTTGTACAGTCTATTTCGGGATGAGACTTTTCGTCCAAGAATGCGGCTGCGCGTCGATCGCGGCAAATACCTGAACCCAGAAGGAACGCTCACCCAGGATTCCCGGATCGTCCGGGATCACACCTGGCGGATCGAAAATTTGTACCAGCAAAATTACTCATTTGGCGGCCTGCATAAATTCGGCAACATGACGCTCGATTATACGGCGGCGTATAGTTATGCCGATGAAAAGCATCCCGACCAGTATCTTTCCGAATGGGATTTCGACAAAAAGGTCAACTTGGCCCTCGACCTATCTCTGCCAGAAGCCCCCAAATGGACTTTTGCTAATATCGCTGATTCATTACAGTACGATCCAACCCTCTATACACTAAGCCAGTTTGATTACCGCAGTACCACAGCTACGAATACCATCACTACGGGTGCTGCGAATTTTAAAATGCCATATAATCTCTTCAGCCTCCCTGCGGAATTGAAACTCGGCATCAAAGCGAATATGTCTAAAAAGGATCGGGATGAAGATCGCTGGCGCTATAAATGGACCGGCAAAACGAAGATCAAATTGAATCAACTGGCGAGCGATGAGGAAGAGAAAGATTTCTTCAATGGCGAGTATGAGATATTCGGACCTGTGCCTGATCAGAAGAAAGTGGCAGATTTCATCAAAGCTTACAAACCAGATTCAATATCAGCGGAGCTGCGTTATTGGGATTCTGAAGGGCAGAATTTTGTCGCCAATGAAATGGTTTATGCGTACTACGCTATGACAACGGTGAATGTGGGCAAATTCATGTTCCTCGGCGGCCTGCGCCATGAATTCACCCAGAACGAATACGATGGCACCCAACTCTTTTTCAATGATAAGGGTGCTTTCTCCAGTATGGAGCGGGTGAAAGCGAAGCGAGATTATAATAATATCCTGCCCATGGTTCATCTGCGCTATCGGTTGACCCCAATGACCAACGTCAGGTTGGCTTATACTCATGCGATTGCTCGGCCTAACTATTGGGATTATGCGCCGTACTTCTTCGTTGATCCCAGCGGCAAAAAGATCGATGCGGGCAATCCTGATTTAAAGCCTACTACTTCGAAAAACGTCGATTTGATGTTCGAGCATTATTTTGGTGGCATTGGTATCGCTTCAGGTGGCTTCTTCTACAAGAAGCTCGATGACATCATCTACGTGGAGACCTCCAAAGTCGTTGGCGGCACTTGGGATGGTTTTACCAAAGAGCAGGCCATTAACGGCGGTTCAGCCAATCTGTTCGGATTTGAGTTGAATTGGCAACAAGAGTTCTCCTTCCTGCCCGGTTTCTTGAGCGGATTTGGTATTTACGCCAACTATACCCATACCTGGTCCGATGCGGAGATGTTGGGACGGGAAGGCGTTCTGCCCGGACAGGCTGGCGATGTAGCCAATGCCTCATTGGCTTATGAAAAGTATGGCTTCTCGGCTCGGCTCAGTGCCAGTTATCGGGATAAATTTATTGTCGCTGTGGGCCAGGATAAACCGCGGGATGAGTGGATGGATAAGCATCTGCAAATCGATTTCTCCGCCACGTATAATATCCTACCGTGGATGCAGGCATATTTCGAAGCGATCAACCTCACCAACGAGCCCTCTTATAAATACTTGGGAGAGCGAAGCCGTCCATTGGTGGTGGAGTATTTCTCGTGGTGGATGAAAGGTGGGTTGAAGTTCAGATTCGGTAGCTAATTTATCAAAGGACCTTCACCTTAGCAGACCGTATCACAACAGATGATTATGTCATTCCGAACGGAGCGCAGCGGAGTGAGGAATCTTTATGTTCCAGAGACAAATTTGCTTAAAAAGATTCCTCGCTTCGCTCGGAATGACATTCTGAATGAAATCCTCAACGTTTTCAACCCTGCTGAAAGAGGTGACGGCCACGTTTGATGGAATACTCTATTCATGGCTTAGGAGGATCTTCCGATGAACCTGTTCAAGCGATGCCTCGCGTGTTGCTTGTGGCTGGTGATCATTTCGATGCTGGCGACAAAATCTTTTTCGCAGACGATCAATATTTCTCCGACCAGTCTGTACTTCGGAAAAATTCCAGAGGGCAAAGAAGCAGTAAGAGATTTGTTGCTCTTCAATATCAGCCTTCAGCCGCTGAAGATCAACAGATTGCGGATTCAGGGAACTGATGCTTCGTTATTTTCTCTGGTAACAGATCCTGGAACGGTGACGCTGAATCTGGCGGAGATGCTCATTGTGCCCATTAAATTTAAACCAGCCATCGAAGGGACGTTCTCGGCGCAAATTGTGGTCGAAAGCAATGCCAGCACGAGCCCGAACGTTATTGAAATGAACGGCGAAGGCACGGATCTCGATCGAGGAATGATCACGTTTGAACGGATCTTCGGAGGCCCGAATTTCGATGGCGCGGGCTCTGTCCGCATCACGGCCGATGGCGGTTATCTCATCGCCGGATCGACGATCCGAGTCGATCAGGAATATTCCGACGCTTTTTTGGCAAAACTGGATATTTATGGTCACATCGAATGGAGCGAATGGTACGGCGAAGAGGAATGGAGCGAAGGTTTTTCCCGAGCGATTAGTGCCCTGGATGGTGGCTATATTTGTGTGGGGTCTCACGCCAATAGCCAGGCAAAAGATGAACCCAACGTCTATATCGTCAAGACCGATGCCAAAGGAAAATTGCTTTGGCAAAAGTCTTACGGTCGCACACCTTTTAAGCCTGATGAGGGCTCGGATATTATCCCTGCCAGCGATGGAAATGGTTACATCATTGCGGGTCGATCGACCACGGCGCAGGATGAGAACGCTTATATCATCAAAATCGATGTAAACGGGAATCGCTTGTGGGATAAAGTCTATGGGGGGCCAGCGGGCGAAAATGCGGCAACGATTCAAGCAACTCTGGACGGCGGCTATATTTTTCTGGGATCGACCAGTTCCTATAAAACTGGAGGAGCAGGCGATTATGATTTTTATGTCGTCAAAATCGATGCTTCGGGCAATGTGATCTGGGAGAAAAACTATGGCGGCTCCGATTGGGATCGAGGTGGCTCGCTCATTTCTGCCGTTGACGGTGGTTATCTTTTATCAGGCTGGACCTCCAGCCCTGAATTTGGCGCGGCGGCTCGTGATATTTATTTGATAAAAATCGATGCCAATGGCAATAAACAATGGCAGAAGCTTTACGGCTGGGAACATCACGATTACGCTAACGACATCATTGCCACCCTGGAAGGTGGTTATCTCATGGTCGGAAGTTCGGAGCGCTATTACGATGCGCCAATGGAAACCTGGCGGGCAGATCTGTATATCATTAAAATCGATTTTGCGGGTAATGAACAATGGAGCAAACTCTATGGCGGTCTAAAGGGCGAGGGTGCTTCCAGCGTACGTCAGACCAGCGATGGCGGATATATCGTTGCTGGCGGCACGGGAAGTTATAGCAGGGATTCGGACATCTATCTGCTCAAATTGGATCGATCAGGTGGTTTTACACCAATCGTTAATTCACCAGAGGCCGTGCTTGGAAAATTTCATTTGGCGCAGAATTATCCTAATCCATTCAATAGCAGTACCAATATCCGTTATCAACTACCCCACAAAACGACGGTTCAAATTACAATCTACAATATTTATGGACAGATCATTCGGACTCTGATTCATGAATCTCAAACCGCAGGCTCATACCACATCCGAGTTGAAGCCGACGATCTGCCCAGCGGTCTGTATCTCTACCAAATCAAAACCAATGAATTTTCTGAGACGAAACGGATGTTGCTGGTGAAATAGTGAAAGATTATCCCTTGCATCAGGAGCGGAATGGAGTTTAGTCCTCAGGATTTTATTTCAAAAGCGAGAATAAAGAAATTTGTATATCAAGAGGAAATGCAATCATAATCATGCCGAGAATTTTGATCTTTATAATGACAGTGAGTTCCTGTTTCGTACTGCACCACGACGCCGCAGGAATTGATCGTAATGATGCTGTCTATTTTGCTACCGGATACAAGATTGGTGAAGTCACCTCAAATTCTGCCGTCGTATGGGCGCGCTTAACAGCCAGCCCTGAACGAAATTGGCATGGAATTGTCCCCAATCCCCACGAA
Organism: candidate division KSB1 bacterium; assembly: GCA_034506395.1. Taxonomy (NCBI): domain Bacteria; kingdom Pseudomonadati; species Candidatus Zhuqueibacterota bacterium. The sequence goes on from JAPDPQ010000010.1 coordinate 19,508, forward strand.
AGTCCAACTCGAGTGATGCAGGATGTGCCCAATATCCCTGTGCGCCTTTGGGAAGGATCAGCCGCGGGCGCAGACGGAGAGGTTCGAATTATTTATTCAACTTCTCCTGATTTGAAGGGGGCTAAAATGAGCGCATGGAGAAGAGTAGATCCCAATGCAGACTTTACATATCAATTCAAATTAGATCAACTCGAACCCAATATGCGGTATTATTTGCAGCTTGAAGGACGCACCAGGGCAAATGGACCGATAACCAAGAGCGCTCCAGGTTCGTTTCGAACTGCCCCGGGTCCCGATGATATCCAAACAATCTGGTTTGCTGTTAGTTCATGCCAGATGTACTACCATCGGGAGCATCGTGACGGATTCACTATTTACCCGTCGATGATGCGGTGCTTTAAATCACTCCCCGATTTTATGGTGCGCATCGGTGATGCAGTGTACTACGATCGTGACAATCCGCGAGCTAAAAATGTGGAACTCTGTCGACTCCACTGGCAACGGATGTATTCCTTACCCTTTCTGAAAGAATTTCATTACAACGTTCCTTGTTACTGGATGAAGGATGATCATGATACGTTTTTCGATGATTGCTGGCGCACCTATGAAGCGCCCTGGATAGAACCGCTGACGTTCGAGGACGGTGAGCGTGTTTTCAGGGAACAAACTCCAGCATCTCCTAGTGGCGAATGGTATCGCACCGTACGTTGGGGAAAGAATCTTCAAATTTGGCTGTTAGAAGGCCGCTCTTACCGATCCCCCAACGAGATGCCAGACGGACCCGAAAAGACCATCTGGGGAACTGAACAAAAGTCATGGCTCAAGCGAACATTACTGGAGAGCAACGCTACGTTCAAGGTCGTTTTAAGCCCCTCGGCCATTGTCGGGCCAGACAATCCTGATCAGGAGGACAACCATTCGGACGATGCTTTTTTTCACGAGGGCAATGAATTCCGTCAGTGGACGAAGGAGAATCACCTCGACCACCTCTACATTATCAATGGGGATCGTCATTGGCAATACATGTCCACCGATCCCAAGAGCGGATTGCGCGAGTTTAGCTGTGGCCCTTCTTCGGACATGCACGCTGTTCAGGGTCCTGGATATAATATCAAGTACCATTCATTTTACCGTCCCAAAGGTGGTTTCATCAGTGTTACCGTATCAGAAGGTGAACAAAAAGTTCTGGCAAGGCCCCAGCGGATCGTTTTTGAAGCGAGTGTCCCAACAATCAATATCCGTTTTCATGATGTCGACGGGAACATCCTTTATGAATACCGCGATACCGCACTACCAAACCGATAAATGATTTCAGATAGGGTCAATATAATAGACTTCTGCAAAATACGCGAATCAGTCATTCCGAGCGAGGCGAGGAATCTCTTAATGATTTTAATAGTATTTTTCAGTTTGCTGGTAACTAATGTCAACCTAAGCGGATGATGTCATTCTGAGCGACCCCTGGGAGCGAAGAATCTCCTGTTTTAGCGAAATAGCGAGCATTTACCGGAGATATTCTTCGTCGCGTCGCTCCTCAGAATGACAGCAACTCCCCCATGTATTCGCACAGGTCGACGCCAAAGGCCTACTGCCAGATCCTCGCAATGAATGCTGAATCCTAAATTTGTGAATTTTCGCCCATATCACATTTGAATTGAGACTTGAATAACATAAAACAACGAGCGAGCATTGAAAAAACAAAAAAAATATTACGGCGTGATCGTCCCAATGGTCACGCCCTTTACTGAACAAGGCAAGCTGGATGAAGCCGCGACCATCAAAATTCTCGATCTCATTGTAAGCAATGGAGCCTTTCCGTTCATATTAGGGACGACTGGCGAGGCAGCCTCTATCCCGTTTCAAACTCGTGTGCAACTGAGCAAACTGGTTTTGAAACAAGTTGAGCAACGCACCACAATTTATGCAGGAATTTCTGACAACTGTTTAGAAAACTCAGTGACCTTAGCACAAGAATTATATAAACTAGGAATTCGTGTTTTTGTGGCCCATTTGCCCTCATACTACCCGCTCACGCCCGATATGATGCTTCGCTATTACGAAACTCTGGCAGAGCGATGTCCAGGTGAATTGATGATCTACAATATCAAATCCACCACCCACATGTCTTTACCGTTGGAGGTGATTGAGCGTCTCAGCCAGCATCCTAAAATCGTTGGGCTGAAAGATTCGGAACGTGACGTGGAGCGGTTGAATAGTCTCGCGGTAAAATTTAGTGGCCGTCAGGATTTCTGTTTGCTGTGTGGATGGACAGCTCAATCAACCAAGATGCTGCTGATGGGGTTTGATGGCATTGTTCCCAGCACTGGCAATTTGATCCCGAAAAAGTTTGTTGATTTGTATAAGGCGGTGCAACGAGGGGATATAACCATTGCAAACAAATTGCAAGCGGAAATCGCACCCATCGTTGATCTTCATCAAAAGGATATGCTCGGCAGTGAATCCATAGCAGCGCTCAAGGTGATGATGAGTGAATTGGGATTGTGTCTGCCATGGGTTCTGCCGCCATTGATCCGATTAAAACCTGAAAAAGAACAACAAATCAAAAACCAGATGCGAACCATCCTTTCAGGTAAACCCTTGCAAAAGTCATGAATCCTTTAAAGCGTGGTAGAACTGCACCATGAGAAATCTATCTATCAAGAATTTCAAATTAAGGTGCATCATCATTATTTTGATGCAATTCAATTTTCAAGTAGCTTTCACCCAATTTTCAAAAAATCCGATTCATTTAAAACCAGGCCCCCATCTTTTTATTGATGACTATCTCATCGAGTCGCAAATCTTCATCAGCCGAACCATAATCCACCCAGCGAAGCTGCCAGAGCCAATCATTACAGCCGGCAAAGATCGGGACCAATGTTTTCAGCCATACATGAGCGTGCTGCGTGATTCTGACACCAAACGCTTTCGCATCTGGTATAATACGCCTGAAACTGCCAGCCAATCGCACATCGGCTACATGGAATCGGAGGATGGGATCCATTGGATTCGGCCCCATCAGATATTGAAGGACCCACATCCGATTAAATTTGGCGTAACTGTCCTCGATCGTGGCAAAGATTTTGTCGATCCCAACCAGCGCTATGTGCTTGCTTCGTACTATAAAGATGGTGTAATGATCGCCACCTCGCCGGATGGCCTCAATTGGAAAGCGCTCGCTGACACTTCGGTGCTCAAACACAATCACGATATCACCTCATTGCACTGGGATCCGATTCACAAGCACTATCTTGCTATTGTCTCGGTCTGGCACCGAAGGGAGGACTGGCAGGATAACCAACGCATCCCGCATCAAAGCATCAGCCACGATCTGATTCATTGGGAGAAGCCCTGGCCCATCATCATGCCGAAAATCGGTGCCCCGATCGAGCAGGGTGAAATGCAATTTTATTCCATGTCGGGCGTCATTGCTCGGGGTGATCTGCTCATTGGATTGGTGAAAGTGCTCCGAGATGATCTGAACGCCACGCCTGGCAAAACGGCTAAGGAAATGGGTGATCTTGATCGCAAGGCAGCGGGCCTGGGCTATACCGTGCTCGCTTGGACCCGTGATGGTCGCACTTGGCAGCGGGATCACGAGCCGTTTCTGGATCGCACTTATGTGCCCGGTTCTTGGGATCATGCGATGGCCTGGGGCGATGAGCAAATCATCGTCGGCGATGAAACGTTTATTTATTACGGCGGTTATGCCCGAGGCCACAAAGTCGCCCGCTTCGATGAACGGCAGATCGGGCTGGCTCGGATGCCCCGAGACCGCTACGTCGCCCGAGAAGCGGATCTGAATCTGGGAACTTTGATCACAAAGCCTGTCATTTTGAATGCTGGCTCCATGACAGTCAATGCTAAAGTCATCGGCGAAATGCGGATTCGTTTGTTGGATAAAAATGCCAGTCCACTGCCCAATTTTGATTGGGTCGAAATCAAAGGCGACGGCGTTGCCCTGCCTGTAAATTGGAAGTGTGATCTCAGCGTGCTGAAAGGAAAACCCGTTCAGATAGAATTTCAAATGAAATTTGCCCAGTTGTTTGGGTTTGAGTTGCTTAATTAATTTTTCTGGAGAAGATATTTGGTAAGTCTACATTTTGACATTCTCCTCAATCACCTACCCGCTATTCGGCGGCTACTTCCTACAGTCGCTTCAAAGGGTGACTTTTTCAGTCTTTTCCCCTCTTTGAAGGGGGGTAAGGGGGATGTCGGTTTTTTCTGTGGAATGATTTTTTTCATCATTTCATTTTTTCTGCTTCAGTCAAACGTATGGTCAGGAAATCCAATACAAAATCCAATCATCACTATCCACCAGGATTTCAGCACCGACCCTGGCTGGGAGGGCGTGAACAATCGGGTGCAATGCCAGGATTGCCCGACCATCACGCAGGATTTTGGCTGGAAACCCACCAATCATAATGGCGATGGCATTGGCGAGATCAGTGGCGTCATCTGGCGATCAACTATCCCTGCTTATTACGCCATGCCCATTGGTCCGCTTTCGTTCAAAGATAGTTTCAGTGCATCGGGCAAATTAGCGGTGATCGCTCCGTCGGAGGAAGGCTTCGGTTTTTATATCGGCTTTTTCAATAGCGAGCGCCAGGGCTGGCGGGTCTGGTCGTCCTGTGGATTTCGAATGGGTGAAGTGATAAATGGAAGAGCACGCTTTCATCTGGATTACAAGACAGGAAAAGCGGCTGGCGCTATCCTCAATCCCGACATCGAAATCCCCTGCGATGGCTCAGTGCATCGCTGGGAATTGAGCTACGAACCTGATGTCACCGTGGCCGAGAGCTGGCCCGATCCTCGCCTGCCCAAATGGATCGGCAGCACCTCCAACGTTCATGAAGATGAAATTTTCATGCGAGCGAAAAAGGATGCGCCTTCGATAACGAAAACAGAATTGCACGAATTGCTTTTAAAAGCACGGGATGCGGGATTGGTGGATCACTGGTATCGCAAGGGCAGCTATCATCTCTGGAATATCGAAAAAGATGCTGCTCAGATGAAAGGTAGAATTACATTCAAATTTGATGATCATCCTGCTGTCAGCTATTTCCTTCTGCCAGGGCATCGGGGGCATCCCAGCGCCATTGACCGCTTTGGAGTGTACAACATGCAAATTTATCACGGCAGCATGGAATTTTATCTCTCCGATCTGATCGTCAACGGCGAAAGGATCGAATTGGCGCAAGACCCGCATTGGGTAGGGCTGAATCATCATATCACTTTCAAACAAACCGACTTTCATGCGGCGCAGAATTTCGGCTATTGTCAGACCAACTGGGCGGGAACAGGGCCAGGCGAGATCGGCGGCCGATTTTACGGCACCGAGGTGATCGATCCACTGCATGGCTATTACGCCGATGACATTGGTCATCTGACTCTCGATGATCCTATTTCATTTTCTGGCTGGATTAATTTTGTCGAAGGCGCTGTGGACGGCCGAATGCTGATCGGCTATTTCAATCGTGCAGCGAGGATAGCGGACATTCAAGGCGAATACAAAGGCAATCCTCCGCATGAGTTCATCGGCATCGAGGTGATGGATCAGACCAGAATTGGCTATTCTTTTACAGCGGTTTGCTCTCCCAGACAGGAAATTGCCATTGAACAACGAGGTCCGATTTTTATTCCCGATCGCATCAAGCGACCATTCTCATTTCAATATAATCCAGCCGCTGGACGAGCAGGCAGGATTACAATGACGCTGGCAGCAGACACATTTTCTGTGGATTTGACGCCAGAGCAACGAAAAATCGGGGCCTCGTTCGATCGCTTTGGTTTGCTCAATCCCCGCAAAGGCGGGAAGTATGTGGACGTCTATTTCGATGATCTGACCTATGTGACCAGGCGAGCTGTCGTTTTTCAGTCGAGGCTCTATCGACAGGAGATTACGATAGTTCCGTATCCGAAGATGGGGAGAAAATATTAGAGAAATTCCAAATGTCAATACTCAAAACCCAAATAATATCCAATTTCAAAATTTCAAAATTCAAATGATAATAGGATCGTCTAATATTCGCAGATCAAATATTCGATTTTAAGATTTCTTTGTATTTTGTCTTTTGATGTTGGAGATTTTTTCAGAGGGAAAAAGTGTCCAAATTCGCTTATATAATTTTTGCAGCGCTAATCACCTCATCAATCAACGCTCAAACGGTCTGGCGGGAAGCTACCTTTGAGGATTTCATCGACGGGACGTTCGATGATGCAGGCGCTAACATGTACGTCTCCAGAGCGGGCCGAATCCAGACTATCAACCGCTGGGATGTGAACGGCGATGGACATATCGATATCCTCTGCGTCAATTCTCACCCCCTGGTGGAGATGCTGGACATGTCCATTTATTGGGGCGATGGAAAAGATTTCAGCATTAAAAATCACAGCTACGTCCCTGCCGATGGGCCCATGTGGGTGGCTGCCGATGATTTGAATAACGATGGCGAGATGGATCTGGTGGTGGCGAATTATTCCAACGGTACATGGACCGAGATGGAGTCGTTCGTCTATTACGGCGGATTGAAGGATCGCAACTATCGAAAGAGGCCAGGCGAATGGGCGTTCTTTCCCTTTAAAGAATGCATCACGCTGCCCAGCGCCAATGCGCAAAAACCCGCCACAGGCGATTTCAATAATGATGGCTACAAAGATATCGTGCTCGCTTTTTCGGGCGGCTTCTGGGAGTATCGGGATAAGAATAAAAAGGATTTGTCGCCCTCCCGAATTTATTGGGGCAGCCAAAACGGATTTGATCGGGAACGATTCACCCATATTTGGACTAAAGGTGCTACAGATGTGGTTACTGCCGATCTCAACGGTGATGGCTGGCTCGACCTTGCTTTTTCTAATGGCGAAGGCGATGAATCGTTCATCTATTACGGCAGCGCCAGTGGATTTTCTGAATCAGCGTTGACCAAATTGCCGACCCGCAACGCCCATGCCGTCGAAATTGGCGATGTGAATAACGATGGCTGGCTCGATGTCGTTTTCGCCAATGAAGCTGGTGATGTTTCTTATGCGTATTTGAATCAAGCGGGAAAATTAACTCCTGATCACCGGATTGAATTTGAAACCCACACAGCCAAAGATCTGGTGATTCGAGATTTCAATAACGATGGCTACAACGATGTATTTTTCACCAATCATGAGCATTCGTTGACGGGCGATCCCAATCGGGCGAACCGCTTGATCGATTCCTATGTCTATTTCGGTTCGGCCAATGGTTTTTCCAATGACCATCGACAGTCACTGCAGACCATCGGCGCCTGGGGTGCCAATGCGGCTGATTTGAATTACGATGGCTGGATCGACCTGCTGGTGTGCAATTTTCAGGAGCATTATTCCTACGAAGTGCCTTCATTCATCTATTGGAATGGCCCCGATGGATTTCAGCTCACCCGACGCACCTGTCTATACGAGCACGGCGCCCAGGGCAATGCTATTGCAGATTTCGATGGCGATGGTCATCTCGACATTTTGATCACCTCGATGATGGGCAACTCCCGAGGCGATTACGATCCCAATTATCTCTATTTTGGCAATGAGCAAGGTTTGTACTCGTTCGAAAATCGGATCGAATTGCCGGGTCGGGAGGCGTATGAGCAGGCGTTCGCTGATCTGGATGATGATGGCCAAGTCGATATTCTGATCGTCAATCGGGGGGAGACGACACGGCTGGCCAATGAGGTCTGGATCTACTGGAATCAGGAGAATCGTTTTCACCCGTGGCGGATCACAGGGCTTCCAGCTTACGGCGGTATTGGCGCCGAGGTGGCGGATCTGGATCGCGATGGCTATCTGGATATCATCATCTCCAATTCCGATTCAAAGCAGAAATCCCCTGACGGCAAGCCGATCCCTGGCTCGTTCATCTATTGGGGCGATTCTGGCGGATGGTCTGTGACCGAGCGAACCGAATTGCCCATTGTGGAAACTCGTGCCATTGCCGTATGCGACATCAATAATGATGGTCATCTCGATCTGGTGTGCGGGCAGCAGCAGAATTGGGGGGATGCTTCGATATTTCTGGGCGATGGCACCCGAAAGTTTGGAGACGCCAGACGGATCCGCATCGAAGGCAGCAATGGCACAGGCACACCAGGCGTGGCCGATTTGAACAAAGACGGTTTATTAGATATCGCCTTTGCCCACGATAAAAATGTGCTGGTCTATTATCAGCAAAAGGATGGCACTTTTCCCAAAGCCAAATCCCAGACCATTCCTGTGCAAGCCAAAACCATGACCATAGCTGACGTGAACGGCGATGGCTGGCTCGATTTAGTTTGTCCGCTCTATAAAGAAAAAGGCAATCGATCGGGCTATTCGACCATTTTATTGGGAAACGAACGAGGGTACCATCTCAATCAATCCATTAAATTGCCCACAGATGGCGGCACGGGTTCAATTGTCAGCGATTTCAATCGGGATGGTTTTCAGGATGTTTTCTTCTTCTGCCACCGTGCCGATGGCAGCTTCGATGAGATCGGCAAGTTCGGCGATCATCACACCAATTCGTTTTTATATTGGGGCAGCGCCACCGGATTTGATGCAAACAATCGGCTGAAAATCCCCAGCATAGGCGCTCATTACGATGTCGGCGTCGATCTGGGACATATTCGGGATCGGAGTTTTGTGTTTGAGTATGTCTCTTCCGCTTTTGAATGCCAGGGCAAGAAGCCGATTCGATTGAAATGGGAAGGCGAAACACCGCATCGGTCGTCGATTAAATTTCAATTACGAGTGGCGAATTCGAAATCAGCGCTGGCAAAGGCAAAATGGCTTGGAGAAGAGGGCATTGGAACTTACTTTACGGAGCGGGATCAGACAGTGAAATCGATTTCTGCAGGAAAGTGGATTCAATACAAAGCGTTCTTTGATACCGAGAATGGGGCCTATTCGCCGATTTTAGAGACGGTGGAAATTGAGTTTGAATGAATTTGATTAAGGCATTAAAAGGCTAACGCCTTAACTCCATACATACGAATCTCAGTTTTCGGGGACTTATAACGGGGAGCATCATATGTATTACATTTGAATTGTCATTCCGAACGCAGTGAGGAATCTGGTTTTCAAGCAACTGTCGAATTTACAGATTTCTCCCTTCGGTCGAAATGACACCGATATGCTAACGCCTTAACTCCATACGCATAAATCTCAGTTTTCGGGGAGTTAAGTCGTAAGACTTTTATTAACGCCCAGCGATAGAGACTAAAAATTTAAATAGGAACATTATGAAAATAACCCTAAGCTCGATCTTGTTAATTCCAATTTTTTTTCTGTCGCTATATGCCGATGAAAGAAATTCACGGGACATCTCAAAAATTGGAGTTAAAACTGAGCCAGTAAATGGTGAGATTTATGAAAAGATTTACTATGTTTCAATCCAATCTGGCTCCGACAAAACCGGCGACGGCTCAAAAGCAAACCCCTGGCAAAGCCCAACATTTGCCCTCTCTATAATCAATGATGCTTCAGAATCAAACAAATATGCTATATTCGTAGCGGAAGGAATCTATAACTCAGGCACGATTGTCATGAAAGAATGGGTCGATCTCTACGGTGGGTTTGATCCGAAAAATTGGCAGCGGGATATTTTCAAGTATCGGACCATTCTTGACGGCGAACGAGTCCGTCGGGTCGTGGTCGGCTCCAACAATGCTCGCCTCGATGGATTTGTCATTCAACATGGCTTGAGCCGAACTCATGGCGGCGGCATCCTCTGCGATGATACGTCGCCGATCATTTCTAATAATTTCATTCTCGATAATTTCGTGCTGGAGCCAGAGGATTTCAATCACAACCGCATTCATCAGGCGGGACATCACGGTGGCGGGATCGCCAGCCTGTACAATGCCATGCCTGTGATTCGGAATAATGTCATTGCCAATAATAAAACATCCGTTGGCAATGGCGGAGGAATTGCTTTCTATGGCTGGCTGCGGTTATCGGGGGGTGCTGAGAAAACTATCAAAGGGAATCGATTGGAGATCGGCGTGCTGCAGCCAATAGTGGAAAACAATGTGATAATCGGCAATAGCGCTGGTGTGAACGATTGGAATCGCACCCGTAGCAGCAATGGCGGTGGCATCTCATGCGCTTATGAATCCCGACCGATTATTTGCAATAACATCATTGTCAATAACCAGGCAAAAGGCCGGGGCGATGGTGGTGGTATTTATAACGAATATTATTCCGATCCGCTCATCGAAGCGAATTGGGTCGTCGGCAATATCGCCGATGACGATGCGGGCGGAATTTACACCATGCGCATGGGTCAGCCGCTGATTCAGCACAATTTCATTGCGGGTAACTGGGCGCCCGAGAAAGGTGTCGGCGGCATCCGCCTGAGCAAAGAGGGGCGGGCTCGGATTATCGAAAATATGATTGTCAGAAATCTCTCTGGCGGAGGGATTCAGTGCGTCGATTCTTTCATGGAGTTAGAAAAGAATATCATCATGCACAATCAGGGCGGTGAAGCTGTGATGTTCGAAAACCGATTTTCCTATTTTATGCCAATTATCATCCGAAATAATATCCTGCGAGACAATGAGCAGGGGTCGATTTTGATCAAGAAGAACGACGGCCAGCCTCCCATCATTCAGGACAATAACATGCAGGGCGGCTTAGAGGGAGAGGGAAATTACGATCGAAAGCCCGAGTTTGTCGAGGACATGATCACAGGAAAAATCATTTCTGCTGACTTTGATCCCAGGCACTTTTTGACCATCTTTGTTCTTCAAAAGCCAATCGATAAAAACGATCAAGTGGCGGGACGGGTGATTCGATTGGGCGATCGTTGGAGCATTATTAACAATGCGGACAAAAAGAGTATCTCTGTGTGGGGTGATCTGCGGGATTTGAAAGATCAGGAGTTTGAGATTATTTCGGAATATCGATTAAAATAAGTGCGTGGGAATGCAATCCCTTTATGGATTGCACGTCCGGCCAATGACCATAGGCGTCAATTTAAGCGAATACATGGTGAGATGCTGTCATTCTAAGGACCCGCCAATTGACGGAGACGAAGAATCTCTTCAATAAACCCACCTAATTTCGTTAAATTGAGAGATTCTTCGCTCCCTGGGATTGCTCAGAATGACTTCTTACTCTTAAGTTGACACCAATTACCTCATGGCGGATAAAGGCGATGCACCCCGTCAATCACAAAACATTTGGAGGAAGGAATGACCCATCCAGGGCTACACACGATCGACATCATTATCGCTATCTGCTACATTTCGAGCATCATCAGCATTGGCATCTATTTGTTCAAAAAGAACAAGTCGACCAAAGATTTTATGCTGGCTGGCAAAAATATGGGCTGGCTCGCCATTGGCATGTCGCTGATGGCGACGCTGACCAGCGCCGTCGGTTACACGGCATTTCCCACCGGCATCATCAAATATGGTATCATCAATCTGTGGATGGCGATGGCGATCCCGCTTTCCTTCCCTGTTGTGGTATGGGTTTTTATGCCGTTTTATCACAAATTGAATTGCTACACGGCGTATGAATATCTTGAGCGACGGTTCAATGTTTCGGTGCGTGCATTGGCAAGTGGCATCTTTCTTTTGTGGCGACTTACCTGGATGGCGGCGGTGGTATATGTCCCTGCAATGATTTTGAATGTGGTTACCGATGGAAAAATTCCGATACTGCTCTCCGTATTGGTGCTGGGGATTATTACTACTATTAATTCAACGCTGGGCGGTATTCGGGCCATCATGTGGTCGGATGTGGTGCATTCGTTCGTTATGTTTTTGAGCATGATCGTTGGCGTAGTTGTCATTATCCTGGCAATTCCTGGCGGACTGCCTGAGATCTGGAGCAGCCTGGCAGCGGCGGGAAAAACCTCGATGACTGCCAATATCCCGGGCTTCAGCGAGGCAAATCTCTTCGGCAAAATGAAATTTTTTCTATACACGGACATCACGGTGCTCTCGTTGATCGTGACTTACACGATCCAAAAGATGGGGAATTATTGTGTGGATCAGGCGATGGTGCAGCGCTATCTCACCGCTAAATCGCTGAAGAAAAGCCGTGAAGGATTTCTCGCTAATTGTATCGCATATTTATTTTATATCTTTTGTGTTTCGGCGATCGGCGCTGGTTTGTTTGTCGTCGCCAAATATCATGCGTTTCCCGCCAGCTTAAAAAGCGATCAAATCTTTCCCTACTTCATCGCCAATATGATGCCCATTGGGATCACAGGTTTGATGATCGCTGCCATCTATGCCGCCTCTATGTCAAGCCTGGATTCAGGACTCAATTCATGCATTACGGCCATATTGAATGATTTTTATTCCAGGTTCAGGCTGAAAAAATATAATCTGGACGAGGGAAATCTCCAGGAGGCGGAACGATTGCGGCGCTTGCGCATCGCCCGTTTTTCAACGTTGATTCTTGGAGCGCTCATTACCTTCTTCTCGCTTTATGTGGGCAAGATGGGTGATATATTCGAGTATTCTCAAAAGCTGATTAATATGTTTACAGGCCCGCTGTTCGGCGTTTTCTGTCTCGGCATGTTCAGCAGGCGAGTCACCGCGCCAGCAGCGTTGGTCGGCGGATTCATCGGCTTTGCCATCGGCTCATTGAGCGTCTTTGCTAAATTCATTCACATCAAATCGCTCATGGTCGGCGTGCTCTGGCCTGCCACAATTGCTTTTGTGGTGACGCTGATTCTGGGATATGTGCTGAGTTTTGTGATTGGCAACAAAAATCCCGAAGCACCGAAATGGACTTGGCGAGGGGTGATGACGTCGTAAATCGCAAAATGCAAAAAACAGATATGAAATGAATGTCAAAATTAAAAATTTAATTTTCATTATACAGGTAGAATAACATCCCCCCTGCCCCTTACCCTGGCGGGTACCTCCTTCGGTCGCTTCAAAGGGGGGAAATGAAAAAGTCCTCCTTTGAAGGGGAATTTAGGGGAATGTCAAAATAGAATCTGACGGAATAGCCTTGGGATTTGTCTTTCAATTTTAAAACCAGGAAGCAAAAATATGTCCCAAACACTATTTGACCTCACGGGAAAACTAGCTCTGATCACAGGCTCGGGCAGGGGGATAGGATTCACCCTGGCAAAAGGATTAGCCCAGGCGGGCTGCAAAATAATTTTGAATGACATCGATAAGCAGAGACTTGACGAAGCTGTCTCACAATTAAGAAGTGCTGGTTTCAATTGTCATGGAGTTCTTTTTGATGTCCGAGATGAAAATTCGATCAATGAACAAGTTCAACACATTGAAAAAGAAATCGGCAGCATCGACATCCTGATCAACAACGCAGGCATTCAGATTCGAGGGCCATTGGAAGAGTTTAATAGCGATGACTGGCGAAAATTGATCGACATCAATTTAACGGGTGCTTTTCTCGTTGCCAAAGCCGTGGTGCAAGGAATGATCAAACGGCGGACAGGCAAAATCATCAACATCTGCTCGATTCAAAGCGAATTAGCCCGACCGACAATTGCGCCGTACACTGCCGCTAAAGGCGGACTCCGAAATCTGACCAAAGGCATGGCAACGGACTGGGGCAAGTTCAACATTCAGATCAATGGCATCGCCCCAGGCTATTTCAAAACCGAGATGACCAAAGCGCTGTACGAAGATCCGAAATTCGATGCCTGGCTCCGCTCCCGTGTGCCCGCCAATCGCTGGGGTGAGCCAGAGGAACTAATTGGGGCTGCAATTTTTCTGGCATCGAAAGCGTCGGATTATGTCAATGGGCACATTCTCTTTGTGGATGGAGGGTTAATGGCGTGTGTTTAGTTGATTGGGTGATTTGGCGATTAGGGAATAGGGTAATTCGCTGAAGAGCTAATGAAGCAATTAGTGCCTAAACGGAAAATCACCTCTCTGTCATTTCGACCGCAGGGAGGAATCTGTAAAAATTCAATGATTTGAAAATTTAGATTCCTCACTTCGCTCGGAATGACAACTTTTAACAAAAAAAGATTGGGTCAAAAAAGAATCCGTTGGGTTGTTTCAATCCGTTGGAAAAAAAATTGCTCACGAAATACACCGAATGACACAGAAAATAAATTTCTGTTTTTCTGTGTGCTTCTTGGGAAAGTCCAAATTGGATTAAATGAAGGAGATAAAAATTCAATGAAACGCCGAGATTTTTTGAATACCATGGGCAAAGCCACTGTTGCTCTGGCTGGCAGTAACGCTTTGTTCAATCTCATACAGGGCTGCTCAACCAGTCAAAACAAGAGATGGAACATCGTATTTATTCTATCGGATGATCACGGTTGGAACCAGGTGGGGTATCACGGGTCGGAGTTTTATGAGACGCCGAATATCGATCGCTTGGCGGCGGAAGGGATGCAATTTACTGAGGCATACGCTGCTGCTCCAGTGTGTTCCCCCACGCGAGCAGCGATTATGACCGGCAAATACCCTGCGCGGCTCCATTTGACCGATTATATCCCAGGCAGTCCTTATCCTTATGCTAAAGCAAAGACGCCCCAGCAGGTGCCTTGTTTGCCCTTGGAGGAAGTGACCATTGCCGAGGTCCTTAAAGACAATGGTTATATCACTGGTCATTTTGGGAAATGGCATTTGAGCACGGATTACAACTATCAGCCCGGTCGACCTTTTGATCCTGGCTCACAGGGATTCGATGTGGTATTGACGAATGTGAAGCCCGAGGAGAACGCTGATCCAGAAAAAGATGCGCATCATGTGGTGGAGATTACCACCCACGCGATAAAATTCATCGAGGAAAACAAAGATCGACCGTTCTTCTGCTATGTGGCGCATCATGTACCGCATCGCCCGATCATGGAGCAGGCAAGTCTCATCGCGAAATATCGGGCGAAACCTGGAGCGGATCTGCCCCAAAACAATCCCATCATGGGCGCCATGATCGAGCGCATGGACTGGGGAATTGGACAAATTTTGAACAAATTGGACGAATTGAAGTTAACGGATAAAACGATTGTGGTATTCGTATCGGATAACGGCGGGTTGGCGCAATTGCAAAGCCAATATCCACTGCGAATGGGCAAAGCGACCATTTTTGATGGTGGATTGCGGGTACCCATGGTGATCCGTTGGCCTGGAGTGGTGCAGCCTGGCTCAAAATGCACCACGCCAGTTATTTCTATTGATTTTTTCCCAACGTTACTGGAGGCTGTTGGGATTCAACATCAGGTGAAGGATATCGATGGAATCAGCCTGGTGCCAGCGCTTCGAGGAACTGGTGATATCAAACGGGATGCGATCTATTTCCATTATCCGCATTATCATCATCAGGGGTACAAGCCCGCTGGGGCGGTTCGCGCTGGTGATTACAAGTTGATTGAATGGTATGAGGCCACGCTCTGGGATGAGGAAAATCAAGTCAGTTTGTATAATGTTCGTGAGGACATGGGAGAGACTAGGGATTTGGCCAAGGAAATGCCAGAACTGGCTGCCAAGTTGCGGGAGCAGCTTCGTCAATGGCGAAAGGCAGTTGCGGCTCAGGAAATGACCAGAAATCCCAACTATGATCCTGACAAGGCTGATTGGAGATTTGTCGATCGAAAGGAATAAGATCAAAGGGCTCAAATTCTGGTGGCTCTTTCGAAGAAGACAAGGATCGAATTGAATGGGATCATGAGAATATATTTGATCAAGGGATAAACGCTTCCTTTTGGCAATTCAAATTCAATGCCAACCAAGCTCGATCTATACACGTTATCACTATTACAAAGAAAGGCGTTGAGCATGAGTATTGACAAGTTACAAGTTAAGCAATTGGAGGAGCGAGCCAATCGGCTGCGGATCGAAATAATCAAGATCATGGGCCGATATGGTTACGGACACATTGGCGGCTCGCTCTCCATTGCTGAGATGATTGCGGTTTTATATTTTCACGAATTAAAAGTCGATCCGAAGAATCCAAAATGGGAGGATCGTGATCGTTTCATCCTTTCCAAAGGACACGCTTGCTTTACCCAGTACGTGGCTTTGGCAGAACTGGGTTTTGTTTCTAAGGATGTGTTGCGTCATCCATACGAGGTTGATAGCCCGATGCAAGCCCATCCTGAGTTGGGCGAGTTTCCTGGCATCGAGATGACCACCGGGGCTTTAGGGCAAGGGCTGTCGGCTGGGGTGGGGATGGCCATTGGTGCTAAATTGCGCAATCGGGGCTTTCGCATTTATGTGCTTTTAGGGGATGGCGAGATGAATGAGGGACAAGTCTGGGAGGCAATCATGTTGGCCTCAAAATATAAGCTGGACAATCTCGTGGCGCTGGTTGATTACAACAATTTTACCCTATCCGGAAAAACCACAGAGGTCATGCCATTAGATCCGCTAATGGAGAAGTTTCAGGCCTTTGGTTGGTGTGCAATGGAAGTAGATGGCCATTCTGTGGAACAGTTAGTTGCTGCTTTGGATTCAGCACGACAGATAAAGGACAAGCCAACAGCGATCATTGCCCATACGATTAAGGCGCGCGGTTTTGTGCCGCTTGAAAATAAAACCGAAAGCCATGCTGCGAACATCAAACAGGAGCAAGCGATGGAGGCGCTGCGCGCTCTGGGCTGCTCAGAATCTGAAATTCAGCAAGCGTTTCGAGAATGATAGGAGAAGATAGTGATGTCAGAACAAATTGCACCTCGGGATGTATTGGGAACCACACTTATCGAAGTGGCACAAAGAGATCCAGATGTAGTTGTCTTAGATGCTGATTTTCACCCAGCTTCGAAATTAAAACCATTTAAAGAACACTTTCCGGAGCGGTTCATTGAAGTCGGCATCGCCGAGCAAAATATGATGGGCGTGGCCGCAGGATTGAGCACGTTAGGCTTCAAACCGTTTGTTTGTACTGTGGCTGCCTTTTGCAGTCGACGCGCATGCGATCAGGTGATGGTCTCCATTGCCCTGCCCAGGTTGAATGTTAAGATTCTGGGAGTCTATCCCGGCATCTTTGTTGGCTTAAACGGCGCTACGCATCAATCATTAGAAGATATCGCCATCATGAGAGCGCTGGCTCACATGAATGTGGTCCATCCATCAGATGCGTGGGAATTGCAGCAAGTGCTGGCCTTTGCCGCAGAGTTTGACCAGCCTTTATACGTGCGAGTTGCCCGAGATCCGGCGCCGCGGTTTATTCCGCAGGGACACCAGTTTCAATTAGGGCGATCGTTCACTTTGCGCGATGGGAATGACGTTACGTTGATCACCTACGGCGAGCTGATCGGCGATACGTTGGAGGCAGCAGCGCTGTTGGAAAATAGGGGAGTGAGTGCTCGCGTGATTGTCATGAGTTCACTGAAGCCGGTTGACACAGAAGCTATCGTCCAAGCTGCGGAGGAAACCCACTACATCGTCACTGTGGATAACCACAGCGTCTATGGAGGATTGGGCTCAGCCGTTGCAGAAGTGGTGTGCGAGCGCGCTCCGGCAAAAGTGAAACGGCTCGGCCTGCGCGACAGGTTCGGCCGCTCTGGTTCCAACGAAGCAATGAAACGAAAATTTGGCCTGACGGCACAGGATATTGCTCGGGAGGCGATGGATTTTATTCATCGATAGCTTAATTATAACATCAATTTCAGCTTTCATGAATTTGCTTTATTCAGAGATGTCAAGGAAGACATAATAAGTGAATCGAAATGAAACGATCAAAACCAATTATTGGAATCTCCATGGGCGATCCCGCTGGGATCGGCCCTGAGGTGGCTGCCAAAGCGCTGGCGAAACCAGAAATTTATGAAATCTGTCGTCCATTAATCATTGGCGATGCCAGCGTGATCCATCAGGCCGTTTCAATCGCAAAGGTCAACTTGGGGGTCCGCGCTGTCCCAACTGTTGCAGAGGCAAAATTCGAATTCGGCATCATCGATGTGTTCGATCTAAAAAATGTGGAGCTCGCTCAACTTGAGCATGGGAAGGTTTCCGCCATGGCTGGCGAAGCTGCTTTTCAGGCGGTCAAAAAATTAATTGAATTGGCTCTGGATCGGCAAATCCATGCCACCGTCACAGGGCCAATTCATAAAGAATCGATAAACTTGGCTGGACATCATTTTGCAGGTCATACCGAGATTTATGCCCATTATACCAACACGAAGGATTACGCGATGCTGCTTGCCTCGGAGAACTTTCGTGTAATCCATGTTTCAACTCATGTCCCAGTGAGGCAGGCCTGTGATTTGGTGAAACAAGAGCGCATTGTGAAAGTTATTGTTCTCTTGAATCGGGCTCTGAAACAATTTGGATTTGAATCGCCTCGGATTGGCGTGGCTGGACTAAATCCTCACGCTAGCGATGGTGGCTTGTTCGGTTGGGAAGAGCAAAATGAGATCATTCCGGCCATCCAGCAAGCGCGGCAAATGGGAATTCATGTAGAGGGGCCAATGCCGCCAGATATTCTTTTTCCCAAAGCAAAAGGGGGGTGCTATGATGGCTGTGTCGCCATGTACCACGACCAGGGACATATCGCTTTTAAATTGGATGGTTTTGTATGGGATTGTGAAACAGGCAGCATGAGGACCGTTAAGGGCGTCAATATTACCCTTGGAATTCCCATTATTCGCGTATCGGTCGATCATGGCACAGCGTTCGAGATCGCAGGCCTGGGAAGAGCCAGCCCCGATAGCATGATCATGGCAATTGAGTATGCAGCAAAAATGAGTAGCGGTGGAGCGCTAGAGTAATGGAGTTATGGAGTAGTAAAGACCTGAGATGAGATTCTGTTAACAAAAAACATCTCCCGAAATCCCTTTTCCAATGGGGATTCTAAAATTAAAAGTTCTCCCCTCTGAAAGGAGGCAAGGCGAGATGTCTGGCTCTGGAGGATTATCATCGAGCATTTCCAACCAGTTTTCTTTTCGTCCAATACTTCATCACTACAAAAATCCATTGGCTTCATCGATCAATTAGACGCAAAACAGCAAAACACAGGAGAACCAGATGCAGCAGCAAACTTTACCCGTGTTGGACTACATTGTGATCATCCTCTCGTTGGTGCTCTCGATCGGTGTGGGCGTCTATTTCGCGAAGCGACAGAAAGACACTGAAAAATACTTTAAAGCCAGCGGCAATATCCCAGCTTGGGCGGTAGGCATGTCCATCTTAGCGACGCTGATTAGCAGCGTCACATTTCTTGCTTATCCAGGGGCTGGATACAAATCCAATTGGATCCTCCTTGTACAGGGATTAATGGTGCCAGTGGTCCTGATCTTTATGATATGGTTTATTGTGCCGCTCTATCGGAAGGTTATTCGGCTGAGCGCCTATGAATATTTTGAGAGACGATTTGGCTTTTTCGCCCGACTTTACAGCTCGTTGGGTTTTGTTCTCGCACATTTTTCGAAGATGGGGACGGTGTTCTTTCTGTTGTCCCTGGCTCTGGCTAATTTGACTGGCGTGAATGTTTATATCGTTCTTTGGGTTTTGGGCATTTCGATCGTGGTGCTTACCTTCCTTGGTGGCATCGAAGCGGTGATTTGGCTGGATGTGATACAGGGATTTTTGCTCATTTTGGGAGGTTTGTTAAGTGTGGGGATTATTCTGTTCAAACCAGCAGGTGGACCAGGTTCAGTTCTCCAAGCCATCTGGGAATCGGGCAAGGTTGATTTTGGCCCCTATGATTTAAGCTTCGTGAAATTGACTTTTATTGTGATGGCTCTCAATGGGATTTTTTATGCCATTCAAAAATATGGCACGGACCAGACTATTGTCCAACGTTATCTGACGGCGAAAAGCGATAAATCAGCGATTAAAGCGTCGCTGATGGGGGTGCTGCTTTGTGTTCCTGTCTGGACATTGTTCATGTTTATTGGCACAGGGCTATATGCCTTCTACAAAATCACCAACGCTGGATTGCCGCCAGACATCACCGCCGAAGGGGTGTTCCCCCATTTCATTTTGACCCAAATTCCCGTGGGATTAACAGGCTTGATCATCTCCGCCCTGATCGCTGCGGCGGTTTCCAGTCTGGATTCGGATTTGAATTGTCTCTCCGCTATCGGCGTCGAGGATTATTATATCCGCTTCAAACCAAATAGCACAGATAAACAGCGCCTTTGGATGGGCAAATTTCTGGTGATTGTTTCCGGATTGGCGGCAATGTTTGTGGCCACCCTTTATATCATGGCAGGCAGTGAAGGAGTGCTGGGAATCGTGTTTGAATTATATGCGATTTTCTCTGGCGGCATCGCAGGGATGTTTCTATTGGGACTGTTCAGCAAGCGGGCGAATAAACAGGGGCTATATATCGGCATTGCTGCCTGCGTGCTATTTACCGCCTGGGCCATGCTCACCTCGACCAAATTCGATATTGAAGGACAGAAAAAGCTTTTGCTTGATCTGGGAAATTGGAATTTCACCCATCATAAATATATGCTCGGAGTGTACAGCCATCTTGTTCTTTTTGGCGTGGGTTACGGAGCCAGCTTTTTCTTTCCTGCCAAAAAGGTTGATGAGAATTTGACGATTTATGGCTGGTTTAAGAAAAGAGGGAACCCTTAATTGGAAAAACTGAAGACCCGCTACCATCTTCTTCATGAACTTTTGTTGCTTTTGACAAGCATTTTCCACCAGTCCGAAAATTGAGAACTCAAGCTTGAAGTTTTCTTTTGAATAGACACAAATGAGGTTATCAAAAAATGATCCATAGATACTACAAAGAAGGCCAAAAGCTAAACGTCGCTGACTTGAATGAAATAATTGTGCTGATCGACCGAACCGAAACCGAGTTGACGGAGGTCGCTTTGAACACCTGGCGACCAGGATTGATCGGTCCGCCGCATCGACATGATCAGAAGGAACAGATTTTTTATGTGACTTCTGGGACTGGTACTGTCAAAGTCGGAGCAGAAATTTTTCAGGTAAACCCAGGTGATTTGATTTATATTCCATTAGGGGTGGAGCATCAGACCATTGCATCAAAGAATGAAGCCTTGCATTATATATTGTTCAATGTGTTCATAGATCCCGAGAAAGAGGGGCATGGCACGTTTGCTGAGCATATTGAAAAAGTCAAAAATATCCGCAAGCGGCAAGCGGAGACGGGCAGGGCTACGGTTGAAAATGCTGAGCGGTCAGCTTTTTCGAATAAACAGCCCAAGTATATCAGAGATTTAAATAAAGGCGATTCAGGTCCTTCGAACTCCGTCACCAGCCGAATCGTGTTGGATCGAAGTGAGAGCGAGCGGTCTGAAATGGTCGTTGTTAGCTGGCCTAAAGGCAATAAAGGAGCGCTGGAGATGCACCCAGAAAAAGAGCAAACCTTTTTTGTGCTCGCAGGTTCGGGCATTATCAAAATATCTGAAGAGCAGGCATTGGTCAAACCAGGGGATATTATTTTTGTGCCCAGAAATGCTTACCATTGCGCCGAGGCAAAAAGTGAGGATTTGAGGTATTTGTGTTTAAATACGTACGCCCGATGGTGAATCATCAGGCTAAGAAATGCAAACACCACAAATGGAGCTCAGACTTGAGAGTGATTTATCATTCCCATATTTTGGCGCTATTATTTTCATCATAGGGCGGTTATTTTGAATTTTGAAAAATCATGACTATGACAGCACGAGAACGTTTCATCGAAACTCTAACCTTTGGCTCTCCTGACAAAATCCCTTTCGAGCCAGGAAAGCCTCGGGAGAAAACCCTGGCTCGCTGGCATCACGAAGGATTGCCTGAACATCGGGATTGGTTTGAATTTCTCTGCGAGATGATAGGCATCGCTGCTCCGGCGCCGAGCTATCCGCCGTTCGAGGGACTGGTTAATTTCCGCATGATCCCAACCTTTGAGGAGGAGGTGCTGGAACATCGGGATGGGCATTACATCGTACAAGATTGGATGGGCAATATTGTGGAGATTTCGGATGAATATGATTACACTTACCTCCGCCATCCCAAAGATTTTGTCACCCGAAAATGGCATAAATTCCCTGTGACAAATCGTCAGGAATTTGAGGCGATGAAACGGCGCTACAACCCCGATGATCCATCGAGGTATCCGAGCGATTTTCATGAGATAGTCAAAAAATTGAAGGGGCGGGATTATATCATCACGTTGCAATTTTCAGGACCGTTCTGGCAGTTGCGGGAGTGGTGTGGTTTTGAACCGTTGTGTATGATGTTCCTCGAAAATCCCGATTTTGTGCAGGAGATGATCGAGTTTTGGACCGAGTTTGTCTCGAAAACCATGGCCCGTGCCCTCGATGCAGGCATCGTCGACCGTATCTGGATCAACGAGGATATGGCATACAAAGAGAAAGCCATGATCAGCCCTGAGATGACCAGAGAATTTTTGCTGCCAGCCTGGAAGCGCTGGGCTACCGAAGCAAAGCAAGCTGGCGTACCGATTATCGACGAGGATTCCGATGGCTATATCGGCGAATTAATTCCGATCTGGATCGAGGCGGGATTCAACGTCTGCGATCCCATTGAAGTAGCTGCTGGCAATGATATGGTTGAGTATCGAGCACAATTTGGAAGAAAGATTGCCTTTCGCCAGGGTGTGGATAAACGTTGTATCGCCAAAGGCGGTAAGGCGATCGAAGACGAATTGGCTCGATTGGCGCCAGTGGTCAAATCGGGTGGCTTTATTCCTGGTTGCGATCACGGAGTGCCGTTTGATATTTCCTGGGAAAATTTTGTTCATTATTCACGATTGTTGGCTGAGCTGACAGGTTGGCTTTAGCCCACGAAATACACGGAAAGACCCGAAAGTTTTAATATTCTAGATGACAAAAAATAATTACCACTTAGTGTCCGTCCGAAAACTAAAGATTTTTAAAAAGAATGTCATTCCGAGCGGAGCGAGGAATCTATCAATGATTGAAAGCATCGGACTTGCAGATTCCTCACTTCGTTCGAAATGACCGCTTTTAAGAAAAATCGATAATTTTCGCACAGACTCTACTTAGGCAGATTTAACTCAATGATGTCATTCCGAATCCTGACTCATCTGGATGAGGATTCTGAATTTTTCTATATATGTTAGATTCATAAACAGATTTCTCGCTTCGCTCGAAATGACACATATTTATTGATGAAGTTTGAAAATCTGACCCAGTAAAGCAAAATACAAATAACTTTTAAAAATCAAATTTTGAAATTTCAATCACACCCTTTGCAAGGTTGTCAACCATAGAAAGGGTGAGGCTGTTTGTTTGAGATCTTGAATTTGAGGTTTGAATATTATCCACCACAGTCTGATAGGTTTGATATTTGTTTCTTGAGTTTTGAGATTTTTAGTGATTAAAAGATGGCTCACAGACAACGCTTCCTATCCGCTCTCGAAGGAACGATGCCAGACCAGATTCCCATGACGATCTGGAACAACAAACTTCCGGGAGGGAAGCTGAATGATCGATTGCTGGATCTGGGCGTTCTGGTGATCCATAAAAGCTCGGTCTGGCGACGTCGATTGGAAGGAATTCAGGTCGAGTCTCGGGATGAAACGACAGCCGATGGAAACACGGTTCGACATACGAGTTATTTCACCCCTGCTGGGAAATTGATAACAGCCGAGCGGGTTTTTCCCAACACAATCTGGATCGAGAAATATCTATTCGGTGATCCTGGTGATTATGATGCGCTGGAGGCGTTAATTGTGAGTCGGAGTTACCAGCCCGATTTCGAACGCTTCATGACAGACGACGAGAAGCTGGCTGATCAATCCATTGCCCGCCCGATGACCATCCATTCGCCGATGCATGAGTTGATCTATGAATTCATGGGCATCGAAAATTTTAGTATCGAATGGGCAGAACGTCGAGATCGGGTGCTGCATCTGTGCGATGTTTTAAAACAGGACTGGCATAAACGGTTAGGAATAATCGTTGCCTCGCCGACAAAATTTGCCGTTATCGAAGGAAACATCCAGCTTCAGGTGATCGGCGAGGAGCGATTTCTCAAATATTATTTTCCAAATATTCAAGAAGCATGTGAAATCTTGCACGAAAAGGGCATCTTTGCAGGTGCTCACTTGGATGGGAACAATCGAAAATTAGCACCGCTGATTGCGCGAACCTCACTGGATTTTATCGAATCTTTTACGCCACCGCCCGATTGCGATCTCTCGGTGGCGGAAGCACGGCAAATATGGAAGGATAAATCACTGCTGGTTCATTTCCCATCCTCCGTTCATCTGTTTGGTGCTGCCGCCATCGAAGATCATGTGAAAGAGATTCTGAAACAAGCAGCGCCTGGAGATCGATTTGCCATCGGTGTCTCTGAAGATGTGCCCAATGGGGGAATTGAAACATTGGTGCCTTTATATGAAGCGATAAGAAAATATGGCTGGGGAAATTCGAAATTACAATTAAAAAATCCCAAATAAATTCCAAATTCAAATTATAAAATTTCCGTTAATAACAATTAAATTGTTTACATATCAATGCCAATTTGACCAGCCAGTTGGCTAGTGGCCTCAATGTAAGATATGGAATGCTATTTTAAGCGATCCGCCAACTGGCTATTAGCGCCCATACAGAATATTTTGGTTTGAGAATCCGCTGAAGCAGTCAATAGCTATTGTTAATTTGTCACTAATGCCCGAATGAATACAGGCATTAATGACAAACTCGTGTCGCTTTCAATAACCGTTTTGCGGTTTTTAATACTTTTTTAGCTCAAGTTAACGGTGATGGCCAGTCGGCTGATGCTCGCAATGACAATTTTTACTCATTCATTCGCTTAGGTTGACGCCAAAAAGATGTTGATGGCGATAGAGATGTAAATTCAAAAGTCACTGAGTCAGATTCCTTTCCGTGCTTTAGCATATCAGAATGACAGTTAAATGACTTAACCCTTTCAAAGCCTATAGACCTTTGAAAGGATACTGGTCGATTGGAATTTTGAATTTTAAAATTGAAATTTATTTGGATTTTGTTTTTTGTGATTTGGGATCTTTTAATCAGGAGTTCCAGCAGATGCTTGTTTTTTTCCTTCTGGTCATTGTCATCCTTTCAATAATATTTGCCACAACCAAATTCAAATTGCATCCATTTCTCACCCTATTGCTGGCGGGAATCATAATGGGGTGGCTGGCTGGTTTGAATACCAATGATCTTCTTGCCAAATTGACCGAAGGATTTGGCAGCACGCTCAAGAGTATCGGCATCGTGATCGCCTGCGGAACAGTGATCGGCACTTTCCTCGAAAAGAGCGGCGGTGCGGGAGCAATGGCATCGAGCGTGCTGAAACTGGTTGGCGCGAAACGCTCGCCGCTGGCAATGTCCATCACGGGATACATTGTCTCCATCCCGGTGTTTTGTGATTCGGGATTTGTGATTTTATCGGCATTGAATCGGGCGCTCAGCAAAAAAACTGGCATCTCGCTGACGGTTCTGGCAGTCGCTTTGGCCACAGGACTTTATTCGACCCATGTCTTTGTGCCGCCAACACCTGGTCCCCTCGCTGCGGCGGCAACCATTGGAGCGGATATCGGCCTTGTTATTTTGCTTGGTCTGGTTGTTTCCATCCCTACGGCGGGCGTCGGATTGCTCTGGGCAAATTTTTACAGTAGGCGGTTTAAAATCACTCCCAAAGATATGTCCGATGCTGTTGAGCAAGAAAAACAGACGCCAGCCGCTCTGTTCTCGTTTGCCCCACTCATCGTACCCATCGTTTTGATTGCCCTCAAATCCATCGCCGATTCTCCCTCAGCCCCATTTGGCGATGGATTTCTCAAAGATCTCTTCGGTTTCATAGGGCATCCTGTCATGGCGCTGATCATCGGTGTTTTTCTTGCCTTTGGTTTGAAACGGGAGATATCCACTGAATCTTATTTGGACTGGGTTTCTATCGGATTGAAGAATGCAGGGGCGATTATTTTGATTACGGGTGCAGGTGGAGCATTTGGCAATGTGCTTCGAGCCACAGGTATCGGGGATTCGTTGGGGCAAGCCATGTCCGAGTGGCAGATCGGTATTTTTCTGCCGTTCATCATCGCTGCGGTTCTGAAATCGGCCCAGGGATCGTCGACAGTTGCCCTCATTACCACGGCAGCGCTGGTCTCACCGCTTTTGGATCCAATGGGATTCACATCTCCGTTGGCAAAAACCCTGGTGGTGCTGGCAATCGGCGCTGGTTCAATGACCGTTTCGCATGTGAACGATAGTTATTTTTGGGTCGTGTCCCAATTTTCGGAAATGGATACAGCGACTGCATTACGGACTCATACAATGGCAACTTTGTTCCAGGGCATTGTGGGAATTGTTGTGATTGCCATATTAGGTTGGATTTTTGTTTAGATAAAACTGTGTGAAAAGATTGATGCCCATGGAAAAAGTGTTTGATCGAAAATTTGATGCATGCTAAAAATTATTCTCCAACGGATAGAAACAGCCCAACGGATATTTTTTAGGCTTTTATCCATTGGCTTCATCTATTCTTTTGGCAAAAATAGAAAACAGAATTGAAACAGACATGGACAAAATCAAACTATCATTTACCTGAATCAAAATTTTAGTTAAAAGGAATCATAATGGACATCTTCATTTTCAAAACTAAAAACGAGTTGGGCAAAAAAGCTGCCAGCGATGGGGCCGAATTCATTCGCCAGGCAATCGCAGAACGAGGAAGTGCC
Organism: candidate division KSB1 bacterium; assembly: GCA_034506395.1. Taxonomy (NCBI): domain Bacteria; kingdom Pseudomonadati; species Candidatus Zhuqueibacterota bacterium. The sequence continues at coordinate 46,055 of JAPDPQ010000010.1, forward strand.
AATATCATTCTGGCCACAGGCGCATCCCAATTCGAGATGCTGGCCGCATTGGTGAAAGAGAATGTGGATTGGTCTCATGTCACAGGCTTTCATCTCGACGAATACATCGGCATGCCAGAGACCCATCCCGCTTCATTCCGAAAATATTTGAAAGAGCGATTTGTTGAGCAAGTCCCGATCAAAGCGTTTCATTTTATCAACGGCGAGAACGATGCAATAGAAGAATGCAAACGGGTGGGAGCAATCATTCGAGCACATCCCGTTGATGTGGCGTTCATTGGGATCGGCGAGAACGGGCATTTAGCGTTCAACGATCCGCCCGCTGATTTCGAAACAGAAGAACCCTACATCATCGTCAAGTTAGATGACGCCTGCCGACGTCAACAACTTGGCGAAGGCTGGTTCAAAACTTTTGCTGACGTACCCGATCGAGCGATCAGCATGTCGATTCGCCAGATCATGAAATCACGGGCAATCATCTGCACGGTACCCGACGCCCGCAAAGCTGAGGCGGTCAAAAAAGCGGTTGAAGGATCGGTATCGCCATTGGTGCCTGCTTCGATCTTGCAGCAACATCCGAACGCAAAGCTTTACCTGGACGAAAATTCAGCAGCGCTTCTAACAGCGAAGCGTTAGAATCTTTGCCATGATCTTGGCCCTTTCTTAGCTTGAAATCGAAATTTTCGGATATATTTAAAGCAGGTTGAGTTTAACTGATTAGCAGACGGTTCGGCAACTGTGGCTAAGAATTGAACAACAGAATATCCCTGCCGAGTGGATGAAACGAGGATACATCTCACGCCAGCAGACGATCCCGCCGCATCTGATGTGATCGATGACGCAGTGGATGAAATTATCGAAACCGTGCTGAGTAACCAAGGCCAGGTTGTATTTGTCGATAACGGCAGTCTGGCTATGCACCAGCGGATTGGGCTGATTCTACGATATTGATCAAAAAAGGTCTGTGTTTAATAATCTGAAACCGATGCTTGATGTACTGGAATAAGTCACGGCGCTGAATGCGAGAAGCGAAATCAAATCGATTAGAAAATCAAAATGGAACAGATACTGGTTTTTATCACTCTTGGTACAATTCTGATCTTATTTGTCTGGGGCAAGATTCGCTATGACCTGGTCTCGATGCTTGCCCTCGTGTTTCTGGTTATTTGCGGGGTTGTTCCCGCCAGTGAAGCGTTTGCCGGGTTCGGACATCCAGCGGTCATTACGGTCGCTGCGGTATTGATTATCAGCCAGGCATTACAAAATTCAGGCCTTGTCGATGTGATCGCCCGCCTATTGGAAAAGCTCGGCAGTAATTTCATCTTGCAGCTCATGGTCCTTTGTTCTGTCGTTGCCATTGCCTCTTCTTTCATGAATAATATCGGCGCCCTTGCCATTTTAATGCCAGTAGCGATTCATTTGGCGAGAAAGAATGGCTATCCTCCTTCTTATATTTTAATGCCAATTGCCTTTGCCTCGCTGTTGGGAGGAATAACGACCCTGATTGGTACCCCTCCGAATATTATTGCTGCCGCTTTCAGAGCCGATGTTTCGGGTGAACCATTCGGCATGTTTGATTTTACCCCAGTGGGTTTTTTTGTGGTGGTGATAGGAATCCTCTATATCACACTGCTTGGTTGGAGATTGTTACCGACCCGTGAGCCTCAAGGTTCGGCTGAGGAACTGTTTCAAATTCAAAATTACCTCACGGAAGTCCAGGTCACCAAAGAATCAAAACTGCAAGGGATGAGAGTGGCAGATTTGCGCCAAAAAACCGAAACCGATATTTTGATTTTGAGCCTGGTGCGCAACGGGACCCATCTCTATGCGCCTGCCCCAGAGATGGAGCTCAAAATTGATGATATTTTGCTCATTGAGGCTGAAGCGAATGATTTGAAAAAGTTCATTGACAAGACGAAGGTGAAACTGGTCGGCAGCGGGAGATCTCATGAACAGGGGCAAGGGACGGATGATATTGTGATACAGGAAGCTATTGTTCAGCAGAATTCGCCGCTCATTGGAGAGACCGCAGTTAGCCTGCGGATGCGATCCAGATTTAGTATCAATCTTCTGGCCATTGCTCGCCAGGATCAACAACTTCATCAGCGCATCGATCATGTCCCATTCAAGGCGGGGGACGTCTTGCTGTTGCAGGGACGACGGCTTAATATCCATGACGCTATCGCCAGCATGCACTGCCTTCCCTTAGCGCAGCGCGGATTGACGATCGGCAAGCCACGGCGCACCGTTTTTGCCCTTGGCATCTTTGTCACCGCAATTATCATGGTCATTGCAGATCTAATTCCAGCTCAGATTGCTTTCTCACTCGCAGCAGTATTGATGGTCCTCTCGGGCAATCTTCATCTCAATGAACTATACGATAGCATCGACTGGCCAGTGATTGTTTTATTGGGTGCGATGATACCGATCGGCGTGGCATTCGAAACGAGCGGTGGTGCCAATCTCATCACCCATCGGATCGTGGAATTGGGGAATCATCTTCCCATTTGGGCTTTGCTTGGTATTCTGATGACGGTCACCATTTTGATTTCAAGTTTAATCAATAATGCTGCAACCGTGGTACTTATGGCGCCCATCGGTATCAACATTGCCCGGGAATTAAAAGTCTCAGCCGATCCATTTTTGATGGCCGTGGCGATTGCCGCTTCGTGCGCATTTCTAACCCCAATTGGACATCAGTGCAATACGCTAGTCATGGGACCGGGAGGATACAAATTTAGCGATTACTGGCGCATGGGGTTGCCGCTGGAAATCATCATTATTGCGATCAGCATCCCATTGATTTTGATTTTCTGGCCAGCTTAGGCATGACTGTTTTTGATCACAAAATTTTAAAAAGCTAGAAGGACACTGGAATCTTATGGCAAAAACGAATAAGATCATCAACGACAATCGATCTCAAGCCTGGCACGCCATGCCGATCGAAGAAGTTCTCTCACGACTCAATTCATCGGAGAATGGTCTTTCGCATGACGAAGTGAATCGACGGCTCGAGCAATTTGGCTTTAACACGCTGCCAGTTCAGGAACCGCCCGGGCTGCTGAAAGTCTTTCTGCTGCAATTTCTCCATCCGCTCATTTACATTTTGCTGGCGGCAGCAGTCGCCTCGCTGGTCATTGGAGAAGTGGTCGATGCCGCATTCATTATGATCGTCATTCTTTTGAACTCTTCGCTGGGAGCATATCAGGAATGGAATGCTGAAAGAAGCGCTGCGGCCCTGCAAAAACTCATTAATGTCAAGGTGAGGGTGAAGCGCGACGGCAAGGAGCTGGAAATAAGCTCCAAGGAATTGGTGCCAGGCGATGTTGTATTGCTCGAATCCGGCAACAAAATCGCTGCGGATCTACGTTTGATATCCGCTGCTGGCCTGACGGTTGACGAATCCTTTTTAACTGGCGAATCAATTGCTGCCGAGAAAAAGGCTGGCAAAATTGCCGCCGATCATGGCGTTAGTGAGCGAAGCAATATGTGTTTTGCTGGTGCTTCGGTTTTATCAGGACGCGGCATGGCCATCGTCGTGGCTACTGGGCTGCATACCCAGGTGGGTGAGATCGCCCAAAATGTCAGCCTGGCTGAAGCCACAAAACCGCCACTGATCATTCGCATGGAAAAGTTTACCAAACAGATCAGCTATCTCGTGATCAGCATCGCCGCCGTGCTGGCTGGCTTGCTGATTTATAAGCAGTATGCCGTGCATGACGTTTTCTTTTTTGTCGTGGCGCTGGCGGTATCGGCAATTCCAGAAGGACTGCCGGTCGCGCTCACCGTGGCATTATCCATTGCAACTTCTCGCATGTCCAAACGCCATGTGATCGTGCGCAGGCTCAGTGCGGTGGAGAGCCTGGGGAGCTGCACCGTGATCGCCAGTGATAAAACTGGCACGCTCACCGTAAACCAACAGACCGTACGCCAGGTGGAGTTGCCCGATGGCCCGGTTTTTTCAGTTAGCGGGGAGGGCTATAATGGCGTTGGTGTAGTTGAACCTGCCAATGAGCTGGCCAAATCTGCTGAGGCAATGCGACGCCTACATCAACTGGTTGAGGTGTCTATCCTCGCCAATGAGGGTCATTTGGAACAACAGGATGGGGAGTGGCGACATCATGGTGACGCCATGGACGTGGCATTACTGGCATTGGGCTACAAAGTCCAACAAAATCCTACAGACGTCCGTCAATCGATAAGACAGGTTGGTGCGATCCCCTACGAATCGGAGCGAAAATTTTCTGCGGCATTTTACCAGAAAAATGGCACGGTCTTCATCGGCGTCAAAGGGGCTGTTGAGACGTTGCTGAACCTGGCGACGACGATGAACGTGTCGGAAGGAATGGCTCCCATTGCTCGTGAGCAGATTCAGCATCAAGAAAGTAGGCTGGCAGCCGAGGGATATCGGGTGCTGGCCGTTGCCACCGCTGAGCTTCATAATTTTGTCCCCAAAGAAGACTACGATCTGAATGACATCCCCAAGCTGAATTTGCTGGGATTGGTCGCTTTCATCGATCCATTAAGGCCGGAGGTGATTGAAGCGGTTGACAAGAGCCATGCCGCCGGCATTGATGTTTTGATGATTACCGGCGATCATCCAGCTACGGCAGCCAGCATTGGCAAAAAGCTTCACATCATCAGCTCAGATCATGAGGTGGTCACGGGCGCTCAATTGGATGAAGCCTGGACAAAGGGCGAGGCAGAGTTTGATCGGCTGGTCTATTCGGCCCGGGTGTTTGCCCGCGTATCGCCGGTACAAAAGAAAAATATTGTGGATTCGCTCCGGCGCAAAGGCGAATTCGTTGCCGTGACCGGCGATGGCGTCAACGATGCGCCGGCCATGCGCAGTGCCAATATTGGCGTGGCCATGGGTTCTGGTACCGATGTGGCCAGAGAAACCAGCTCAATGATCATTACTGATGATAATTTCTCATCCATTGTGGCTGGCGTCGAAGAAGGCCGGTTTGCTTATGATAACGTGAGAAAGGTAATTCTGCTACTCATCTCTACAGGCGCCGCAGAAGTGATTTTCTTTCTCCTTGCCATTATTTTCAATCTGCCGCTGCCGTTGCTGGCCGTGCAAATCCTGTGGCTCAATTTAGTGACCAACGGCATTCAGGACGTTGCGCTGGCGTTTGAGGGCGGTGAGCCTGAGGCCATGAAGCGCAAGCCCCGAAAACCCACTGAAAAAATATTTAATCCCCTAATGGTCCAGCAGATTGCAATTTCAGGGCTAACAATTGGACTGATCGTTTTTGGGTTTTGGTTTTATCTGATCAACTACCTTAACATGGAAGAAACGGCGGCAAGGAATCTCGTTTTACTGCTCATGGTCTTTATGCAAAACGTCCACGTTTTCAACTGTCGTTCAGAACATGCTTCGGCGTTCAGGGTGCCACTGAAGAGAAATGTGATGCTAATTTTCGGTGTGCTTTTGGCGGCTGGGTTTCATATTTTGTCCATGCATTTGACTTTTATGCAGCAGATATTGCGCGTCCAACCCATCCCTTTGTTGGATATGCTAAGAATTTTCGCCCTGGCGTTGCCGGTGCTGCTCATGATGGAGATTTATAAATCGATCAAATTTTCCCGCTGACCTGGACAAATCAAATAGTTTTAAATTAACTTTAACTCTTCGAATGAGCGCTATGGTTACAAGAGAACGTCACTTTCGAATCCGCAATTTTGATGCGGGAAATAATTTGGAAATTTTTCTCGTAGCAGCAGTCGCTTCAATTTTGATCATTCGGCTCTATCTTGAATTGACCAATTATCCAAAGCTCGGCGGAGAGAGCCTGCACATCGCTCACATGCTCTGGGGTGGCCTGCTGATGCTTGTGGCAATCATTATTTTGCTTTCCTACTTGAGTAAAGCTTGGCAGCTTTGGGCTGCAATTATCGGCGGAATTGGTTTTGGCACCTTTATCGACGAAGTGGGTAAATTTGTGACCCATGACAATGATTATTTTTATAAACCCGCTGTGGCACTGATGTACATCACTTTTATTCTGATTGTCCTTGGCATCAGAGCAATTCATAAAAAGCGCGAATATTCGCAGCAAGAATATATCATGAACGCGCTAAGAGAAATGGAAGAGCTGGTCCTGCATGGCCTCGATGAAAGGGAAAAACTTCGCATCCAATCGTACCTCAAAAAATGTCAGACAAACGAGCCATTAGTTAGCGCCCTGAAAAATTTGCTGAATGAAATTGCTGTTGTTCCTGAAAAGCCACAGGGCTTCATCTTGCGGCTAAAACAATCAGCGAGAAGCTATTATTATAAAATCGTCCAATTTCCAATTTTCCCAGCAGCCATTATCACGTTCTTCCTCGTTGATCTCGCCATCAAACTAGGCTATATTCTTGTCCTTATCTTTTTTAAGGGATTTGGGATTCAACAAATAATAAACATCGGCATCTTCTATCAGCTTGCCCAAAGGTTGGATCATCTCACGTTCGTTGAATGGGCAGAATTCGCGTCCTCTTTGCTTTCTGCTGTTTTTGTGCTATTAGGAGCTATCAACATCTATCGCTCCCGATTAACCGCTTACAAGATGTTTGAGCGGTCAATTCTTGTTTCAATCTTTTTAACCCAAGTGTTCATGTTCTATCAACAGCAATTTGCAGCACTCGTTGGGTTGACTTTAAATCTTTTGATCTGGATGGCGCTGCGATATATGATTCATAAAGAAGCTTTGGTAATGCATTAAATTTGACTCATTCGAAATTCAATGATCAAGATGTAATGAAAAAGGTCGCTACTCGACGAATTGATAGTCGCTAGAAAGCTAAAAAAATCGTCTTGATCAGAGCTTTCTAAAGAAGCTACTCATAGCTTGTTACAATCAAGAAAACCGATTTTAGCTGATTTTTAGATTACGAAAAACGAGATTCGGAATTCAAAATGGAACACATTTGGATTCATTGATTCGCTTTTTTTAAGTTGTGTATCAAGAACAATCCTTCCAACACTGATTCAAAGCTTTAGACTCACAGAACTAACGGAGCTGATCAAATGCATTTCATCAAAATTGGTGTCTTTTTCCTTTTTGTTGTCACTGCTTGTTATTCTCAAGAGAAAAACCTCACCATACAACTTCGCCAGGGCAACTTTCTCACTGAACAGCAGGCGAAGGAGGAATTGGCGACCATCGCCCGCAGCTATTCTAATGTGACCGAATGGCAAGCTCGCGCCGCCACCATTCGGGAGGGAATACTTCGGGGCATGGAGCTCTGGCCTTTGCCTGAAAAATGCCCTCTTCGTCCGATTATCCACAGCAAAAGAAAGTACAACGGCTACACCGTGGAAAACGTGGCGTTCGAAAGTCTGCCGGGATTTTTTGTGACAGGAAATCTGTATCGACCCACCAAAGGGAAAAAGCCGTATGCGGGGATCCTCTGTCCGCATGGCCATTTTAAAGAACCCAATGGCGGCGGTAGGTTTCGGCCCGACATGCAATACCGCTGCGCAACATTAGCCCGAATGGGTGCTGTGGTTTTCGCCTACGATATGATCGGATGGGGCGAATCGACTCAATTTGATGATTATAAGTTTCCTGACTCGCACAAGAATTTCAAAAAAGCGGCTAAGCTGCAAACCTGGAATAGCATTCGAGCTGTTGATTTTCTCGTCTCACTGAAAGATGTCGATCCCCATCGCATCGGTGTCACTGGTGCTTCAGGCGGGGGAACTCAAACCATTTTATTGACAGCAGTCGATGATCGGATCACTGCCTCGGTCCCCGTCGTGATGGTTTCCGCCCATTTCTTCGGCGGCTGCATTTGTGAAAGTGGCATGCCGATCCACCAGAGCGAAAATCACCTCACCAACAATTGCGAGATCGCTGCGCTGGCAGCCCCTCGTCCCCAATTGATCATTTCGTGTGGAAAAGATTGGACCAAAAATACCCCGGAGGTGGAATTCCCATACATTCAAAATGTCTATCGCTTATTTGGTGCTGAGGATAAAGTCGAGAATCTGCATTTGCCAGATGAGGGGCATGATTACGGTTATTCCAAACGGGTTGGGATGTATCAATTTTTTGCCCGGCATTTCAGCCTTTCGTTGGAAGAGATCCAGTCTTCGGATGGCAGGGTCGACGAGAGCTTTGTCGTCATCGAACCAAAAGAGAAGCTGCTGGTTTTCGATGCCACGCATCCCAGGCCGAAATATGCGGTGAAGTCGATTCAATGGTGATGAAACCGTCTGAGTTGTATGGACACAGCAATAGAACTGCCGCTGAAAGTCTTTTCAGGCTTCCGTCAAGTGGAGGATTCAGGCATTCCGACGATAATAATGAGAATTGCTTGCACATGCCTGGTACTCAGGCTTCGGCTAAATACATTATTCAGTCATTCCGAGCGAAGCGAGGAATCTCATAGATTTCGATATAATGGATCCTGTAATCGCTTCGCTTCTTGAATTAACTTATTTCTCACGATTCTGAAGATCGCTAAATTTATTCACCTTGGGGAAGAGGAGCATAAATCATGCGTATCTCACGTTTGCTAATTAAACACAAATTCAAATTCAGCAGTCTGCTGATGATTTTTATCTTAAATCATCTTCTGTACTCATCAATTGGCATAGCGCAATATCCGCCATCCATCAAAGAATCGGCCAATGAACCAGTGAAATATATTGGCGAGCGCCAGCCTGATAAGCGATTTTTCGATGGCGGATTGCCTCATGCGGTTGGCGTGCATCATTACCAGGCGTTTCGGGCCAATCGGAGTCATCCATCCGAAGGCGGCGAGGTCGGCTGGACATATAATCATCAGCCCTACTTGGCCTATTGGAAGGGTAAATTTTATTACCAATATTTGAGCAATTTGATCGCTGAGCATGATCCGCCAGGCAGGACTTTGCTGATGACTTCGGAAGATGGCCGCCACTGGTCCAATCCCGTTGTTATTTTTCCAGAGTACGATCTGCCAGAAATCAAAGGTGAAGATTATATCATTCCCGCGGGGACTAAAGCCGTCATGCACCAGCGCATGGGATTTTACGTGGCGCCCAATGGCCGATTGCTGACCTCGGGCTTCTATGGCTTTTGTGCCACGCCCCGGCATTCGCCAAACGCTGGGAACGGCCTGGGCCGCGTCGTTCGGGAAATTTATGAAGATGGCAGTTTCGGTCCGATCTATTTTATCCGATACAATCGCCATGCTGGTTGGAATGAGACCAATACCAATTTCCCATTCTACAAAACGAGCAAAGATAAGGGATTTGTCCAAGCTTGCGAGGCCTTACTGAATGATAAATTGGTCACGCTGCAATGGTGGGAAGAAGATCGGGGAAAAGACGGATTTTATGTCATCGATCCAGGCGAGGTGGCAGGTGCGGATTATTTTTCAGCCAATGTGGTGACCTCCAAAGGGGCTGGCAAGGCGTTCTGCTTTTATGAACGGCCCGATGGCGTTATCGTTGGTTTGTGGAAAAATCAATATTCTGCCCTGAGTCCCGACCGTGGGAAAACCTGGACCAAAATCGCCCAGAACAAAACGCTATGGACCTGCGGCGCCAAGACTTGGGGACAGAGGACCGATGATGGGCGCTATGCCATTGTCCATGATCACTCGGCCACGCGTCGCAATCGGTTTCCGATGATTGTCATCACCAGCCACGATGGGCATCTTTTTGACGATATGCTCTGCCTGCGAGGCGAAGTCCCGCCGCGGCGCTATCGAGGCATTCATAAAAATATCGGACCGCAATATTTTCGTGGCATCATCCCTGGGAATGGCAATCCACCTGGCAATGAAATGTGGATCGTTTACAGCGTGAACAAAGAGGATATGTGGATCGCCAGGGTGACGACGCCAATTACAGGTAAGGTCAAAGAACATATTATTGAAGATTTTGAAACGGCGAGGTCTGAACTGGATTTATCGCAATGGAATCTTTATATCCCCATCTGGGCACCGATTAGTATTGTCAAAGATCCTGCCACGAACACAAAATGTCTGGAATTGCGGGATGAGGAGCCCTATGATTATGCGCTGGCAGAACGCATTTTTCCAGAGAGCAAGGCGGTTGAAATCAGCTTTCGATTCAATGCCAAGGATGTGCCCCAGGGATATGCGCTGGAGATCGAGGTGCAGGATCAACGGGGGACACGACCGATGTGCCTGCGCATCGATAATAAGTGGCTCGCTGCGGATCATCGTGCCGTTGATCCGACCCCAGTCCGAATCGAATTAAATCGCTGGTATGATGTGACGCTTAAGTTTGATTGTGATGCCCAAAAATATGATGTCATTCTGGACGGGAAATTAGCCATTGCGGATATCCCTTTTGCTGAAAAAACTGAATCACTGGAACGAATCGTGTTCCGAACCGGGCCTTATCGGGGGTACGTTCCACCAGAGGTGGTGGACGAAGGCGCCCCGCGAGCGACTGGCCTGGATTCCGAAGATCTCCCCGGTGCGGATGAAAAATCGCCATTATGTCAGTTTTGGATCGATGATTTGAGAACGAGATGAAACCATGGTTCCAAATTCTAAGGTAAGTGCCTATGATGAATTTCCAACGGATTTAAACAACCCAACGGATATAATTTTGGATGTTTATCCGTTGGCTTCATCTATCCGTTGGGCAAAAAGAGAGAACGAGGGCAAATGGATCAGGAAAATACAAGGCAGCATTTCTTTGATCGTTCTTTTTTCGTGATCAAACTCTATTACTTCGAAAGCAATTAGCGGAGGTTTTGATGAACCAGCTCAAAAAAAATTTTATTCTTTTTCTATTGGTTATCATACTTTCGGTTATGAATCTCAGTTGTCAGAATCAAACTGACAGATTTCATCCAGGCCTGGTCGGCGCTCATTTTGGGAATCCCGATTTGACGGGAATCAAAGATTTTTCGCTGCTGGAAAACCTCAATCAAAGCTGGGGTGAGGCCAATGGTTTCAGCATGGAATGGTCTGGCATCTGGGAGGGGCTGGTAACGGCTCCAATCAGCGGTGAGGTCACATTTCATTTGTCAACCAACAAACATGCCTTCTTAAAGGTGGGGAATGCCATGCCAATTGAAGTGAGCGGCGAGGCCAATGAAGGAAGGCTGCTGCTGATGATGTGTAAAGGGGAGCGATATCCCATCGAATTGCGCTATCGGCATGAGGTGGATGGCGAGGGTTTTTTCAGCGTGCAGTGGAGCTGGAACGGGATGCCGAAATCGCAGATTGCTCCCCAATATCTGTTTCACACCTCAGAGCAAGCCAGCCATTGGAACTGGTTGATTGAGCCTGATCCGAAAACGATCGACCGCAGCCAGTTTATTACGATCTCTGCCAAACATGTGATCGTTTGTCATGAACCTGGCCTGTTTTTCGGCTGGCCAGCCAATAACGGCGTATGGCAGTGGGGCGACGAGATTCTGGTCGGATTGGTGAAGGCGCATTATAAGATGGATCGGTTGCACCATTCCCGAGATAAGTCGAGGCCGTCCTATTATTTGCTCGCCCGAAGCCTAGATGGTGGCGAGAGTTGGTCGTTGGAAGACCCAGAGAATTTCGCTGGCGACGGCGGCAAACCGATGTCAGTGAAAGATAAAATTCATTTCAGCCATCCCGATTTCGCCATGCGCTGCTGGGCCAATGAGTTTTTTGTCTCTTATGATCGGGGCAAAACCTGGCAAGGGCCGTTTTCGTTTCCCGACTTCGGCTTGAAGGAATTAACTTCCCGAACGGATTATCTGGTCATTAGCGAAGAGAGCTGTCTGTTCTTTTTGTCCGCGAAGGTGGAAAATGTGAGAGCCAGCCTGCAGGATCGGGCTTTTTGCGCCCGCACATCGGACGGCGGCAGAACATTTCAATTCTTATCGTGGATGACTGAAACCGACACGGTGCGTTCCGTCATGCCTTCGACGGTTCGGCTGGCCGATAACCATCTTGTTTCGGCGCTCCGTCGGCGTTACGATCCGACACCAATGCAAGGATATGCCCTACAAAAAAACTGGATCGATGTCTATCAATCGCTGGACAATGGTGCTTCATGGCAATTTCTAAGCAAAGTCGCTGATACTGATAATGGTAAGCGCAATGGCAATCCGCCGAGTATGGTTCGGTTGAAAGATGGAAGGTTATGCGTCACTTATGGCTATCGGGGAATCCCGTACAGCATTCGTGCCCGGATTAGTGCGGATGAGGGCAAAACTTGGGGCAAGGAGATCATTCTTCGAGAAGACGCTCCAACCAACGATATCGGCTATACACGTTCTGTGGTCCGATCGGATGGCAAAGTGGTGACGATCTATTATTTCACCACTGAGCAGAATGTGGAGCAGCACATCGCAGCGACCATTTGGGATCCCGCTGGAATTAATCCGTAAGGATTTTATGATATTCCCCCTTTGAAATGGACAAAAGAAATATCCTCCAATCTGTAAATAGAGGGTCAGAGAGATGTTAGCTAATTCAGAATTTTTTGCCGAACAACGAGTTCAGTTTTTGATAAGAGTTATCGGAAAAGAATTATGAGCCCAACCACATATTGGAACAAAAAATTAGATGTTGTTATGCCCGTTTCCCGGCGCGACTTTATCAAAGCCTCAACCATGGCAGCCTTGGGTTTTCATCTCATCGGTTGCAGCAGATCTGCTCGCAAGCCCAACTTGCTATTCCTCTGGACCGATGAGCAACGGGCAGATACGATGGCGCTCTATGGCAATCGCAAAATTCATGTGCCCAATCTCAACAAGCTTGCTAGCGAGAGTATTGTGTTTGGAAAGGCGTATGTGACCCAGCCTGTATGCACACCTTCCCGTTCTACGGTTATGACGGGGCTTTGGCCACACACCAATGGTTGCACGGAAAATAATATCTCGCTACGCAAAGAAATTCCCTGTCTCCCAGAGTTGTTGAATGATCCTGATTACCGCACTGGTTATTTCGGCAAGTGGCATCTCGGCGATGAGGTGTTTGCCCAGCATGGGTTCGAGGAGTGGGAGAGCATTGAAGATATCTACTGGGAATATTTCAGTGAGGGACGGGATCGCAATGCCAAAAGCAGTTATGCCGAGTACCTTCTATCATTAGGCTATCAGCCCGATCGAGAGCGCGGCGATTTTTCGCGGGATTTTGCCTCACGACTGCCGTTGGAGCATTGCAAGCCCAAATTTCTGGAGCAAAGGGCGTGCGATTTTTTAAGACGACATCGTCGCGAACCATTCATGCTATATGTCAATTTCTTGGAGCCGCATCCGCCTTTCTTTGGCCCATTAAATGATGAACATGATCCGAGTGAGATTGATCTTCCGCCTAATTTCGATGACCCTTTGGAGGAGGACGAACCTCTGCGCTATCGCTTAATCCGACACAAGATTTACCAGAGCGGTTATAAGGGCAAGGAATTGCGGACCGAGGAGCAATGGCGAAGACTTGTAGCGAATTATTGGGGATTGATCACACAAGTGGATTTGAGCATCGGCGCGATTCTCGCCGAGTTAGAGCGGTTGGGATTAGCGGAGAATACGATTGTGATATTTACCAGCGATCATGGCGATATGATGGGCGCTCATCGCTTGCTCAACAAGACCGTCATGTACGAAGAGTCTGTGCGCGTGCCCTGGCTGATGCGCATCCCCCAGCAGGGAAGACGGCAGCGCTTCATTCAAAATCCCGTCAGCCATATCGATCTGGTGCCGACGTTGTTAGAATTAATGGGCCAAAAGATTCCTGAAAATTTGCAAGGCAAAAGCCTAATGCCTCTGATAAAAGACAATCAGGTTCACCAGCAGGATGTCTTCATCGAATGGAATCCAAAGCGAAGAGGCGAAGAGAGCTATCCCGCGTTGCCCGGCATTTCAATCCAAGATGTGAAGCGGGCAGAAAGAGCTGCAATCCGGACCGTTATTACGCCCGATGGCTGGAAGCTCTGTTGGAGCGATCAGGATAAATGCCAGCTATTTGATCTGAACAAAGATCCGCTGGAAACGACCAACCTGTATTATCGATATGGGTACGAAGAGGAGAAAAAGCGGTTGAAGAATAAGGTTGTGAGCTGGCAGGAACAAGTGCGGGATAATATTTCTTTGGAATGAAAGTAGCGTTTGATAGTTTTTCCCAACGGATAAAAGTCAAATCGAAACGATCGAATGACAAATAATTTTCTTTTAATGAAAAATGCTCAAATTCCAAATTTCTGGATTCAACGATCAATTTGGGACATTTACACAAAAATAAAGCCATGAAATCGAGCATAAGAATTATCGCACTGATTGTTCTTATTCTGTTCTGTGCAAATTTCAAAGGATATAGAGAGAACAATTTCTTCGCTGATTTTCAAGCAATCATAATTTCTGATACGCATATTAGCAATGATGAATCCAAGGATAAACGACTGGCACAGTTGATCGATCGAATCAATAATGATGAATTTCACTCAGTGGCGCTGCTGTTTATTACAGGTGATTTGGTTGCCTGCGTTTATGGCAACAAAGAGCCAGGGGTCCCCGATGAATCGAACAATCGCATTAAAAAATTGCAAATGATTTTGGGTGAGCTCAAAATTCCGTATTACTTGATTTTGGGGAACCATGATTACCGTTTCAACCGCAGTAGCAATTCAGATCGCTCTTTTTCCCTCCAAGAAATCGAGCGAATGGAAGCTATTTGGAAAAGAGATAGCGGCATCGAGCCGTATGGTGCTGTTGAGTATCAAGGATGGAAATTTATCTGCCTGAACAGCATGAGGGGACGCTATTTAAATCGCCATTTTGACGGCGAGCAACTGGACTGGTTGGAGGCTCAACTGATGGATGAACTGCCCACAATCCTTTTATTTCACCACCCATTGAAAACCGATCATCGGAGGATCTGGTGCAAGTCGAAGGATCTCATAACTCCAGAAAACGAGCCTCGCTTTTTTTCCCTTCTGGAAAACCACAAGTTTCAAATCAAAGCTATTTTTGTGGGGCATGGTCATCGCTGGGTGATGGATACGCTATTTGGCAAAATAAAGGTTTTTGAGACAGATTCCTTCGGCGAATCAAAGGGATTGCTGTTTTATTTGGTTGAATTGGATCATCGTTCTTTTAACCTTCGGACCACAAAATTTAAAACAATAAAATAATCAACAAGAAAATTGAAAGATTTTGATTCAAAAGGTATCTATCAAGAGGAGAGGCATTGAAACGAAGAGATTTTTTGAAGCACACAGTTCAGGCGTGCGCTGGAATCGCTTTTGGCTCGATAATTTTCTGCTGCCAGAAGCGCCAAAAACGAGCTCCCAATATCCTCATCTTTGTCTCTGATGATACAGGCTGGAATGATGTGGGGTATCATAACCCAGAAATCAAAACGCCGAACATCGATCGGCTGGCGCGACAGGGGGTGGAGCTAGACAATTTTTATGTCAGTCCAGTTTGTTCGCCAACCCGTGCTGCACTGTTGACGGGTCGTCCACCCAGTCGCTTTGGAATTTTAGGTCCAATTGCGGGGAGAAGCGAATTGGCATTGCCAAAGGGGACAATGACCCTGGCAGAATTGCTGCGCCAGCATGGCTATCAAACGGCCATCACCGGCAAATGGCATCTCGGCTTAAAGCCTGAACTTGGTCCCAGACAATATGGGTTCGATTATTCCTACGGCTATTTTCATGGTCAGCTTGATCAATTCACTCATATCTATAAAAACGGCGACCGAACCTGGCATCGCAACGACCAATTCGTGGACGAGGATGGCCACGCCACGGATCTGATTACGAACGAGGCAATTCGGTTCATTAGGGAGCTTCGGGATGAAACCCGACCGTTCTTTTTATATGTGCCGTTCAGCGTCCCCCATTTTCCAGTGCAAGAGGAGAAGCGCTGGGAAGAGATGTATTCACAGATCGAAAACGAGTGTCGTCGGCTGTATGCCGCTTCGATGACCCACATGGATGATGGCATGGGACAAATTCTAGCTGTTATCGAGGAAGAAGGTCTAGCGGACGATACGTTGGTGATCTATTTTAGCGATAATGGGGGTCAGGAGAGTTGGAGCGCCGGCCCCGATTATTATGGAGGGAAGTTTCGCCCTTGCGACCAACTCGGCGACAATCGTCCCCTGAGGGGCTGGAAAGGCGAATTATATGAGGGTGGCATCCGCGTTCCAGCAGCGGTCTATTGGAAAGGACGCCTGCAACCAAGACAGGTAACCGAAGTGATAGCGGTACAAGATCTATATCCCTCCATCGCCGATTTGGTCGGCGCAGAAATATCCTCTGATTGGCCTATCGAGGGCATGGACATTTGGCAAGCTTTGAATGGCGGTGCGCTTCCGCCCCGGGTTTTGTACTGGCGCACAAAAGGGCAGTTTGCTGTGCGAAGAGGAAACTGGAAATTGATTCACACTGGAGAATCACTCGAGAGAGGCGAGCAAGAGCTGTTCGATCTGGCGCAGGATCCGTTCGAACAAGATAATTTAATCACGCAATGGCCAGCAATGGCGAATGAATTGATGGGAGAATTGTTAAAGCAAGCGTCTCTGGATACCATTTATGAAGGAAAATGAAAACTTGCCATTAAGATCGGCGAAAAAAACGGGCAGAGAGTGCCTTGCGCAGTCCGAAACAAAATTCTAATTGTCTGTTATCGTGATGGATCTTGTTTCGTTGACTTACTTACCATTTCTAAAAATATCGATCAAGCCGAGGAATCAATAAATGATTCTGAAATTAGGTATGACCCATTCAGGATGCCATTGAACTGAATAACACAGGAGTTTTGATTTGATGAATTATGAAATTGTTCATGCTATCGTCTGCTTGTTGCTTGCAATATTTTTTCAAATCGCTCCGCTTTCTGCTCAAACCATAGTTTTATGGACGTTCGACGAGCCGCAGGGGGGGTATCCCAGCACAGTGCTCAGCGATCATGGCCCCAATGATTACCCGCTGGTTATCGGTCTTGGGGGGCAAATTGTTGAAGGAAAATTTGGCAATGCCCTAGAGCCGATTGAACATCCAGATCGGGCTCTGGTGATCGAGCGGTTGAAGCAATATACCGCATCATTTGATGAAGATGAAGGAATTTTATTCGGCCTAAGAACATTGCCTATACCTGAAGGCAGAACCGTCGAGCCGATGAGCTGGCTCAATGCCAATTTCTGCGCACTGATGACCAGCGGAGAGATGCATCTGCGCAAAGAGGTTGGTTTCATCCAGCCCACCAAAACAGCGCTAAATTTGGGAGACTTCGATTGGACGATTGAATTTTGGTTTTTGCCAACTCGCATCACTGATGAGGCTGGTGTCGTGTTTGAAATCGGTCAAGGACCCAGAGGGGAAAATGATTTTGTTACCCGACTGGTTCTGAATGCGGACCAAAAAAGTTTTTCTCTTTTGAATCAGCCTTCGGGAACAAACCTCACTATTCCATCGGATGGTCAAGCCCTCAATCCCGCTTCCAAGCGATGGCAGCATCTGGCGTTTGTTTATTCCGCAAGACAGCAGCAGATTGTGCATTTTGTCAATGGCAAAAAACAGCGCCTCCCCGAAAAATGCCAATTAAAGGCGTTGAATCGAGGCGATGAGGATTATTTCACCATCGGTCGAGATGGGAAGTGGCGGCGTCCGCTCCAGGGTAGGATCGATGAGTTGCGGTTTTCATTGGGAAAAATATATCAAAAAAACTTCATCCCACCAGGCAGCTTTGCCGAGCCGCAGGCGCAAATCATTCTGAAAACTGGACCGCGGCTGATCTTCGCTGATAAAGAGATACTAACTCCTGTGCCGCTGGATGATCGAAAATACCTATTTATCGACGATGCCATTGTGGAGAAAATGGAGAACATCACTTTTAGCGTCAATCCGCCCCGTGTGATGGAATGCGTGATCGACAGCATTGAGGGCCCGTTCCGAAAGCACGTCAGCATTATTGAGGATGAAAATGGGCTAATTCGCATGTATTACGGTGGTCCAGACGATTGGCTTGAGGTGCGCACTTCACGGGATGGTATTCATTGGGACATCCCTGATCTGGTGCCTGAATACAAAGGCAGAAGAAATTATGTGATCACCGAACCGACCGCTATGGGAAATGTGTTCATCGATCCCAATGCCCCAGCAGAGGCTCGTTGGAAATACGTCAGCGATTTTCACCGACGGGGTATATTCCTCTATGCTTCTCCAGATGGCTGGTCATTTAAACGGCATAAAACAGCGATCCTGCCCGCTCGCTCTGGGTCTCAATCCAATGTGTTTTATGATGACCAGCGCCAGCTCTATGTTGGCTATCATCGGTCTGATCTCGGGGCCACGCCGTCGGGTAAGAGCCAGCGAATGTTCAATCTCACCGAGACGCGGGACATTATCCATCCCTGGCCATTTAAACCGATTCGATTGGCTGAGGAATTAGAGCTCGCCAAGAAAATTCGTTTGCGCGAGCCACTTCCTCATTACCTGGATAATGGACCGCTCACGCCCAGTGGGTTTGGCGTGGAATATCCCATCGTGTTTGCCCACATCGATACGCTGGATCCACTGGCAACCGATATTTACGTGCCCAAAGCATTAAAATATCCCTGGGCGCCCGATACTTATCTGGCGTTCCCATTGCTTTATTTTCATTACGAGGACGACGGGCCGATCACCCGGCAGATCCTTTATCATCCGGACCGGGGGTTGGGCTCTGGCACGGTGGAAACGCAATTGGCTGTCAGTCGGGATGGCATCCATTGGAAGCGCTATCCACGTCCGACTTATGTGGGAATCGGGGAATATGGGAATCACTACCTGCCGCAGATCTACATGGCACATGGGCTGGTAAAACGAGGCGATGAAATCTGGCAGTATTTCTTCGGCGAGACTCGCTACCATTCCTCCTGGCAAAAGCAAGGCCAAAATATTCGAGCGATTTATCGAACCGTGCAGCGCTTCGATGGCTTTGTTTCGGCGGATGCACCTTACGATCGAGAGGCCATTATCATCACCAAACCGTTGAAATTCACAGGCAATCGTTTGGTATTAAACATCGATACTGATGCCGCTGGCTACGCTCAGGTCGGTTTTTTGGATGAATTGGGCCATCCGATCAAAGGATTTTCGGTTGACGATTGCGTATACATCAATGGCGATTTTATCGCGACTGAAGTGGAGTGGATCAAAAATCAGGAAGTGCTACCACCCATCGAAGGAATGAATGAACGCCAATTGTTTTTCGAATCCCAAAAGCTTGGATTCAACAAGGATGTTTCTGAATTCCAAGGGAAAATTGTGAAGCTGATATTTCGGATGCGGGGGGCGAAATTGTATTCGATGCAGTTTGTGATGAAAAAAAAGGAATAATATCCCAGTATTCTGAAAGAGATTCCCATGAAATTTCTAGTACCCAAATTAATTCTGTTGATTCTGTTTTCTCACATGGATTGCTCTGCTCCTCAAGAAGAAAACTCCGGGCAAGTAGTTGGACCCAATACCGCTATTTTAGCATTGGGGGATTATCAAAAAATTGTATACGTTTCAAAAAGCGCTGCTTCAGATCAGCAAAATGATGGCTCCAAATCCCATCCCTGGGCATCAATTCAATTGGCTCTGTCCCGGATCAACGATACAAGCCCCGATAAGCGCTATGCGATTTTGGTAGCCGAAGGAGTTTACGCTGGTGAAACCATTCAGATGAAACAGTATGTCGATCTATTCGGTGGCTTCGATCCCTCTTCTTGGCAACGAGATATTTTCCGATTTCGGACTGTTCTGAGTGGCCGAGATAGCAATCGGGTGATTATTGCCGCCGATTCTGCCCGATTGGATGGATTTGTGATCAGCGGAGGCCAGTTTTGCGGCAAAGGAGCAGGGGTGCTTTGTGCAGGTGTTTCACCAGTAATTACAAATAACGTCTTCACCATGAATAAAAGCCTCGCGCCTCGGCCCTGGAATCCAAAATATCGCCATGAAATCGGACATGACGGTGGGGCAATTTATTGTGAGAATAGAGCAGCTCCAATGATTGCTCATAATTTGTTCGTGAATAATGCCACTGAGGTGGGTCGGGGAGCGGCAATAGCTTTTCATTCGCACTGCCAAGGTAGAATCCAGAACAATGTATTCATTTCAAATCAGTCTGGCATAGCAGACCCCATGCGCAGCAGCGATGGCGGTGCCGTGTCGATTTTCGATTGGTCCAGCCCAATTATCGAGGGAAATATTTTTCTGAATAACCAGGCGTTGAACAAGAACGATGCTGGTGGTCTCTTCGTCGCCCTATGGTCCTCGCCGATGATCCGAAGAAACCTTTTCGTTGGGAACGAGTGCACGGATGACGGCGGCGCGTTGTTCGTTGGCGGCCAGGAACATCGTTATGACCGACCTCTGGATGAGCTGCCTGGGCCAGATCAGTTTTTCGTCACGATAGCCGAAAATACATTTATCGGCAATTCCAATCCATCGCGAAATTCGGGAGCTCTTCGATTTACGATGGAGGCTCGGGGTGAATTTCGCGATAATTTCACTGCCCACAATAACGGCGTCTATTTTCAACGATGCGAGGCCACGATTTCTAATAACATCATCCTCGATAACTTTCTGTTGGTTGAGACCAAAACAGGATTGCACCCCTGTACGGTTAAAGATAACCTTATTTGGGGTGATTTCGATGTACAGGCTAAGGCAATTTTATCCGACAATCAAATGTTATTGAACTCAAGCCAGAAATTCCCGAGCCGTTCGGATGATGGAGCCCATTGGATCGCGACAAGTTCTCGATTCGATCGGACGATGTATTTGACCACCTTTTATTTTCCCAACGCCCATCTTCGACCTAATGAACTGAAGCATCGAGTGATCAAAATCGGCGATCGCTGGGGAGTGATTCGCGACAACGACACTCAAACCGTTTCGGTTTGGGGTGATTTTTCAGGCCAAGTGGAATTGATAGTACTGCCCACGATTCAGAAGGATTAGGTATTATCATGAACAGCTTCAAATCCGAGTAAGTGAATCCATAAAAAATTTGTCCGTCATTTGCAGGTTGGAAATGAAGTTTCTTTTTTAAATGGTCAAGAGATTCTCCTCCGCTTTTTCTCATTCATTGAGATACGGAATATCCAAAAAATTTGCAAAGGCATTTTCAAGCTGAAAACAAAGCGACTTAATTATTTCGGAGGGGCGAGTCAGTGAAAAACATAAATCGTCTTTGGGTCGTTTTAACATTTTTTTTGATCTGTTTGAATTACTGTGATGCCCATGCTCAGCAAGAGGATGCTAAAAAATATCAGCCGAAGCGGGTCAACAAATGTATTGAGCTTCTGGAACAAGGGCAGCCAATTTATTATATCGAAGCATATGGAGGCTATGAGGAGGGCAAAAAATTAGCTCAGACCTGGGCCGATTTCATCTATTTCAATATGGAACATCAGCCGTTGGATTTTGGGCTATTGCGAGAGTTTATGTGCGGTTTGGTTGATGGTGGCCCGACTCCCAGCGGCCACCGGACGCCGACGGTGATCGCCATTGTACCGGTGCTGGGCCTTGATGCGGCGACGTTCAAGGGGGGATCATGGATGATTCAGCAAGCTCTGGCACAAGGGGTTCATGGGGTCCATCTTTGTCGGGCACAAGATCCTGAGGCTGTCCGGCTTTTTGTTCAGGCTGCTCGTTATCCCTTTCAGAAAGCTGGCGTCGAACAGGTTGGTGAAGGTGTTCGTGGCTGGGGCAGCCAGAAATTTGCCGCCTGGGTCTGGGGCATCGATGAGAAGGAATATCTGAAAAAAGCCGATGTCTGGCCCCTCAACCCTGACGGGGAACTCATGCTCGGTTTAAAGATCGAGGATAAATTCGCCTTACAAAATGCCGAGCAAAGTCTTGCTGTGCCAGGGATCTGTTTTGCTGAACATGGGCCGCGGGATATGGGGCTTTCCTATGGCTATCTCGATGGTCGTGCAGATCCGCCTGTCCCACCTGAAGTAGCTGCGGCAGGAGAGAGAGTGCTTTCCGCTTGCAAAAAGAACGGCGTGTTCTTTCTCGATAACGTTTTACCTGAAAATGTGATCGAGCAGATTAAAAAAGGGGTGATGATCGGGGCTGGTCGGCGTCAGGACTCGGCTGAAGTTGGAAGGAGATATACCAAGCGGATCATGCCATGGTGATGCGGAGCCCAGAAGTGCAATGATTAGGCCAGTCGCTTCACCACGACTACAGTGACATCGTCAAGCCATCGACTCTGTTCGCCGAATTCATAGGCTGAATCGATGATCTTGTTGACTAGATCGTTAGCGCTGAGCTGTTGATATTCCAGCACAAGCTTGGTCAGCCGCTCCAGTTCAAACGGTTCTCCGAAACGATTGAGACGTTCAATGAGACCATCGCTATAGAGGATGAGAACGCTTCCTGGATTTAAGGTGGCAAAGCCGCGTTTCAATTTCACTTCAGGCAAAGGTCCCAAAACGAACCCACCTTGATCTAGCGTTTGAACGTTGTAGCCTGAGATGATGATCGGAGGAGGATGCCCCGCGTTGCTATAAACCAGATTCCCATTAGTTTCGATTTCTCCATAAAACAGCGAAATGAACGAAGTTGACAGCGTACTGCGATGAATAACACGATTTAATTTTTCCAACGTCGGGGTCAATTTTAGATCTTTTTCAAGACCCATTCTGAGCCCAGTCACCACATCCCGCACCAGTAGCGCTGCTGGTAGCCCATGACCGCTGGCATCACCGATCGCCACTCCAAATGTGGAATCATCGAACACGATGAAGTCGTACAAATCACCGCCCACAATATCCGCAGCGATAGATTTTCCTGCGATGTCGAATCCTGGGATCTGCGGAGGCGCTTTCGGTAGTAAGCTGCGCTGAATGTGTTCGGCTTGATGCAGATAATTCTGAAATAATTCACTGGACATTCTGGCATTGAGCACTTTTCGGATCGTATTCAGAGAAAAATCGATCTCCTCTCGATCCCAATCCCGATGCAGCTCGAAAATGAATAGCCACATTCGATCATCTTTCTGAACCATGAAAGCTGCCGGAGTAGATTGATCCCCTCCAGCGTTTGTGGCGATCAGTCGGCTCAAATTTGGATCATTAAAAATGTAGCTACCGTGTTTGATAATCAGTTGAACCGCTACATTGCTTAATGGCAATTTTTTTTCAAGTCGGGTACTGTCCTCTAAATTGACTGATTCAACTAACCGAAAATGGTCCAATTCCAACTCGTACAATCGCCCATTTTGAATGCGCAGGTCACGACCCAACAGCATTACAAGTTCCTTGAGCACGACCGAGAGGACGTTATCGGCTCCGATCAAATATATTTCGGAGAGGAATTTATCTAATTTTCGATAGAATTCTTTAGGGTTCTGTAACATAAATGAGATGGTCGTTTGAGGTCATTGGTTAATAGGTTTGCCAGGGGAATATTTGGTAACGGTTTCGCAATTACAAACCCAGGCTCACCCGAGCCTCTTCAAGGCTATCGTGAAAATTAAAAAATTGGTGCAGTCGAGTTAATGTGAGCGCGCCCTGGATGAAATCGTTTGCCCCAATCAGCGTAACTTTATCCTCGCCCTTCTGAGATGCCAATGTGGAAGCGGTAATGAGGATCGCCAGTCCAGTACTATTGATGCGATGCACCCTTGCCAAGTCTAATACAATATGAACCACCCCTTTGCTGATCAAATCCTTTAATTGCGACTCGAACCGCTTGGAGTCGGCAGGTTCACCCAACATCTTTCCTTCAAAGGCAATCACTCCGATATTGTCAATAATTTGACTATCAATTTCCATAAATCCTCCAGGCTGCTCACATTTCTGTTTCGGATCATCGAGCCGCGCAAGGCAACATGTTTCAAAACACCGCTCACCCAATCTGGACAAGACACGTTCGACGAATACTTGCCTCTTGTTGTGAGTGGTGATGAAATCTCTATTGCGGCGCTCGATCAGCGAGACAAGATGCCGAATCCGAACCAAGCAAGGATGATGATCAATTCAAATCAAATGCAAAAATCAGCGGGATTCGATTCCCCCTCCATGGATTTGCTGGATCAGGCCTCTTAAATCAACTCGAAATGCCGATCGACTTCGGCAGATGAAACCCAACAGTAAGGATTCCAAGAAGTATTAAATTCAGATTCAATATTAAACAGAGATGAAACTGGTCGCTGTTCGCGTATCCAACGTTTGAATAACATGCAAAACCAACTGGATCGTTTGCTCAACATCGTCTAAACAAAGGATTCCGACATGAGAATGAATATGCCTTGTTGGAACGCCTAGCACAATACTCGGGCAACCTGCTCGAACCAAATGAATCGCTCCCGCATCTGTTCCTCCGCCCGCCGAGGTCGCAAATTGATATGGAATATTGTTTTTTTCGGCAACTTCAATAATGAATTCCTTGAGCGCCTGATTGGGGATCATCGACGCATCATAAGCGCAGATCGCTGGACCTTTGCCCAGTACCGCCTGCGCTTTCTGGGAGTCAACCCCAGGGATATCCCCAGCAATTTCCACCTCCAGTGTCAGGCAAACATCTGGATCAGCTAACCATGCTGCTGTTCTGGCTCCCCGCGCACCCACTTCCTCTTGAATCGTTGCCACCCCTATGACCGTGTTGGGATGAGATCGGCCCTCCTCCTTGAGTCGCCGAACCACCTCAGCCGCAATAAACACACCGATCCGATCATCGAAGGCTTTGCCCATGGCCAAAGTGATTGTCCCTTTCTCAATTACCTTGCCATTTTCTATCTCGTAGCCTTGTTTTTGAAAGGTCGAAAAGTTAGAAAATGGAATAACTGGATCACCGATCCGCACCCCCAGTTTCTCAGCCTCTTTCTTATTCGAGCAGCCGATATCGATAAACATCTCATCAAGCTTGACGAGCTTGTTCATCTCTTCAGTGGTCATCACATGAGGCGGCTTGGCAGCAATAACACCTGGGATATCTCCCCGCTTCGTTCGGACAATCACCCGCTGGCCTAACAAAACCTGATCGAACCAATCTCCAATGGTGTTAAAGGATAAAAACCCTTTCTCATTAATGCTCGAAATAACAAAGCCGATTTCATCGATATGCCCTGGCAGCAAGATGATTGGGCGAGAGGTACTGCCGATTTTTTTGAACAAACATGAACCCAATTTGTCGAAATAGATCTCGTCGCAAAAGGGTTCAACGTAGTTTTTAGCAATTTGAATTGCTTCACGCTCAAAACCAGATGGGCCGAAACTGTTGCTAAGCTGCTGTAAGAATTCTAAGGATGGATTCATCGGTGCTGCCTTTCTTCGATGATGCGGTTCATGAGTTCATTATACAAACTCGGTTGCGATGATTCTTAATTCCAAAGTCAAGTGATGCAGCTATGGATCATGTTGTGCCAAAAAATGTTCAAGAATTGGAGCGAGTTTTTTTTAATCGTCCAATGAAACACCTGAAACCTCTTCCTCTATGGTGCTATCAGGATTGGGTAAATTCCCTAATTTATATGCTTTGATATTTTTAAAACGCTGGCAAATTTAATAAATCAAAATCGTAAAGTCAAGCAGTTTTTGGCTGAAGCAAATGTCTGTCTCTTGCGCTTCTTGTTATTTAGTATCGAAGTCCGACCATAGTTACGGCGGGATAAGCGAATTGTTCCTTTGCCGAGCAAAAATCATTTTTTATCTTACAAGTGATCAATAGAATGTAAAATGGGGCAACCAGTTTTTGAAATTGAATTTGGTCAGCTAATAATTTCTCGTTGAGATATGACGATCTGATTTCGATCCTTGCGAAAGGTTTCTTTTGTCAAAACAACCTTAGTTTTGTCAAACCAGCCAACCAAATCGAGCGTGATGCTTCCTTATAAGCTAACCGCTTATGGCTGAATATGCTGAAATTTGCCGATTTTTTTCTTGCATTTCAGAAAAAAATAGCTTATATTTAGCCACACAAAAAATGGAGGGTGTAGCTCAGCTGGATAGAGCACCAGGTTGTGGCCCTGGTGGCCGCGGGTTCGAATCCCGTCACTCTCCCTGGTTAGGGAGTGGTTAAAGGTGCATTGCGGAGAATGATGGCACTAATCTGATTCATGCGCACGTAGAAGGCCATCAATCTCGCAAGTGCGCTAATGCCATTCACCGAAACTGTCCCCATCGTCTAGTGGCCTAGGACTTAGGATTTTCGATCCTACAACGGGGGTTCGATTCCCCCTGGGGACGCTCAAACCAAACAGCCGTGAAAAAACTTCACGGCTTTTTTTATTTAAATCTGAAATTCCATAATGAAATTTTTTTCGGACGCCCACGGACCACGCAATATTAGGATAAAAGCGCTTTTTTCGAGTTATAAATCCTTCCTCATGTTTCGTGGTCTAAGGCTTTTTATAATTCAGCGTTATGGTTCAGCATTGCAATTTAACGACAAATTTTCCTGCTGTGTCGAATTCTATTTCAGCAACTCTCATGCAAATCCCCCGATCAGTTGCTTCTCATATTATTCGATTATTTTTAAAATTGAAGTTATGATGATGCGAAGCGAATAATCAAAATTTGGGGCGAAAGTTCTTTTATGATTGCATTGAATGGCTGTTTAAATCTCTAGCTAAGCAAATATGAACGGGTGCTATTTGAAAATATTTTCATTCGGATTTCGAGCTCACAATGAGTTTTGGAGATCTATAAAGACAATCTAAGCGAATTTCTTTTTAATCTGTGCATGACGTTCGAGTTGCTCGAATCCTATTTTAAATTGTATTCCGCTGCTAGTCGTCCTTCGACTTTATTTGTTGCACCACTTTGAAACCGAAATTGAGCCTCGCAATATCATTTGGCCTCAAGATTGAAATGATTTTTTAATTCGTGGGTAAATCATAGAATGTGGTTCTGAATACATTTTTGTAAATTTGAACCAACAGAGTTTTGTTTCTGGCGGGGGAATGCTCTCATTATCATCAAATTCTGTTCGATGATATTGATGGCTGACATCTTGATATGCAATTTCATGAAATGCAAAACTCGATATTAAATTCTGTTAATCGCATACAAATCACTTGAAAATTTTCCGTTTTTTATATTTCTTGTCCCAATAAATGATCGATTTGATGGGCTTTGCATCTTAAACTTATGGGATCGAAACGGGTAATGGTCATCATAAGGGGAACAGGGGAAAGATAGTCGAGTTTATGGTCCGATTTTCATCATCGAGATTCAGCCGCTATGCTCGGAGAAAGGGAAGAATCGCCTCTGTTTGGACTAAATTATGAGACAATTTCGATCGAAATTTGGCGGCTCATCGTCGCGAGACCTTTATTGCAGCAAAAGTCATAGCCCTTTTGGATATGATGGAGGGATTTGTTCGACCATAAATTGCTAAAGGAATTCCTTTGACCCATATAACATTTTAACCAAAAGTAGGAGTCGTTATGAAGAGAATTGGTATGCTGTTGGTGTTGTCAGTGATTTGTGTGGCTGGCGTGAGGCTGGCTTATGCTGCTCAACCTTTTGAACGGGTGAAGATGGCAGGGGCACAAAATATCGCTATTTTGGAGTCGTTTGACAAGGGCGATCTGCCCGCAAATTTGGCAAGCAGCTTAGATCGCCTGTATGCCCTTTACAAGACCCAGAGAGATTTCCGAAGCTATGCGGAAGACAATAGGGTCCAATTGAAGGGAGACATGGTGGTAGCTACGATGCTGCCATATCAAAACCGAAGCACGGCCGACATTGATGATCGATTGCTGCAAAAATTGGGAGTAACGATCAAGGCAAAAGGGAAACATTCGATGCGGGTGGAGATCCCGATTGCAGAGCTTCGGCGTGTTGCCAATGCGGTTCAAGGCATAGCAGAGATCCATAATGTCATTAGGCCCATACCTGATGCGATCATCAGCGAAGGGGTTGCATTGATGAATGCCAATACCTGGCAATCAGCCGGTTATACGGGAACAGGAGCGAAAGTGGCTGTGATTGACGGCGGTTTTGCTGAACTAACGGAGGCCCAAGCCAATGGCGATATTCCCTCGAGCTATTATTCGCTTGATCTGACTGGTCGCGGTCTGGAAGCTTATGCTGATGGTGAACACGGAACGGCTGTTACAGAGGCGGTTTACGATGTCGCTCCTGGAGCAGCTTTGTACCTTTATAAAATAGACGATCTCACCGATCTGGAGGTTGCTAAGAACGATGCGATCAGCCAGGGGGTGCATGTGATCAATCATTCAATGAGCTGGTTTGGTCTTTCCTATTACGATGGTACAGGCGGCGCATGTAATGTGGCGGCAGATGCCATTGCCAATGGCATCACCTGGGTTAATTCCGCCGGGAATCATGCGGAAGATCATTATCGGGCGGTCTTCGTGCCGACCCTAGATAATTTCCATGACTTCACGGGCACAGGGGAAAAATTAAATCCAATGGGGCCAGACCCCGGTTATGTTTGGCTGTTTCCTGCTGGAGTAATTATTCAAGTGTGGTTGAATTGGAACAATTATCCCACCACCAGCGAGGATTACGATCTCTATCTTTACAAATGGAATCCATCCAACTCGACGTGGGAAGCTATTGCCAGCTCCACCAATCGCCAATCGAATTCCTCGCCTACCGAGTCGATAGCTTATTTGAACAGAACTTCAAACGCTCGCTATGCTGTGGCGGTCAAAAAGTATTCGGCTACAACGAATGTGGACTTCACCATTTTTGCAAGCTATGGGTTGAGCTATCATATGGTCGAAAACAGCATCACAGATCCTGGATCCCATAGTGATGTGGTGACTGTTGGAGCTATTGGCGCAAGTTATTATAGCACAGGACCTCAGGAATATTTCAGCGGTCAAGGACCAACGACAGACGGCCGACCCAAGCCTGATGTGGCTGCGCCCGATAGTTGCGATAGCTTCGCTTATGGCTATTGGCAGGGCACTTCCCTTTCATCTCCGCATACTGCAGGGGTATGTGCGCTCATTAGAAGCCGATTCCCGAGCTTTTCTGAGTCGGAGATCAGGAATTATTTATATACGAAATGCACATTTGATCTGGGCGATCCTGGCCGTGATAATGTCTATGGCTGGGGCAAAGTGCTGTTACCCAATTTCGGTGAAATCACTGTGACCAGCCCCAATGGCGGGGAAGATTGGGCAGTCGGAAGCACCCATGCAATCACCTGGACTTCGAGCGGCACTTCTGGCACCGTGAAAATCAATTATTCGGTCGATAATGGCAATTCCTGGATCCCCATCACGGCTATTTGTCCTGACACTGGTGCTTTTCGATGGACCATTCCTAATACCCCATCGAGCCAGTGTCTCGTCCAGGTGGCTGATACGGCCATAACCCCTGTGGACAAAAGTGATGCGGTATTCGCGATTACATTGTTAAGCATTGCTGATCTTCGGGCCTCGGTGCAAGGCAGTAGCATTTTGTTGGAATGGAGCCCTGTGAATGGCGCGGAGAGTTACAACGTCTATCGGGGCACAAGTTATGATTTCGTGCCAGATAAGATCGGGGGCAGCAATCGGATTGGCACCCAGATAGTGGACGAGGATCCTGGAACGAATGGCATCCAATGGACAGATACCGGCAACGGCGCGACGGTGGTAGGCGACGTGAATGTCTATTATTGCTATCGGGTGACGGCAGTGGTGCCCAGCCAGTCGTTTGAAACCGATCCTTCCAACCTGGCGCTGGAGTTCGATTATCCGCTGATCACGACTGGCAGAACAGACATCAATGAAATTGCTGTGTTGGTAAATACCCAGAATACTCGTAAGCCTATTTCCACTGCCGAGGAACTGGCGCAAGCCATTCCGAATTGTACCGATGTCTATTATTGGGATGCAGCAGGGCAGGGGATCGTTGGCCATCCAAAGGGACTGCCGTTCAGCAATTTCAGCATCATCCCTGGTTACCCGTATATCGTTAATGTAGTGGCTGATACGGTGTGGACTGTGGCTGGCAGTTATGAGATGCCGCAGTTCAATTTGATAACGACTTCGGGGACAGATATCAATAACCTGACCGTGCCGCTGGAAAAAGCTGGTCTAACAACGGCCGAGGCGCTCGGAACTGATATCTCCAACTGCACCGATGTCTATTATTGGGATGCCGCAAGTCAAGGAATCGTGGGCCATGTGGTGGGTTTGCCATTTGCAAATTTCTCGGTGCAAGCAGGTTATCCCTACTATGTGAACGTCACTGCACCAACGACTTGGCCAGCGTCTGGAACGATGCTGTCCACGGCGCCGACAGGGCTGCTTCGAAGCGGATCGATGGCTCCGAACAAGGCTCGGGGTACTGCTGGAGCGCCCCATATCGCTTTCGGCAAAATTAACTCCAGCTCATCCCAATGTCTTCCAAAGGATGGTTTTAAGATTAAAGCATGGATCGCTGGTCGGTCTGAAGAGATCTTGACCCAAGATGACATCGGCACTGGCTGTGATGGCTCTTATTGGTGGGTTGCAGTCAGCAATTTCCCATCGAAATGGGCTGTCGGCGATACGCTGCACGTGATCGTGAGCCATGATAAAATTGGGCTCAACGCTCAAGCGTCAGTGAAACTCACTAACGCCGGTTCTGATTATGCTGGAGAAGCTCAAACAATCGAGGCTGCAACAGGCATTAGCGATCAAAAGGGGAATACATCCCCCAAATTGATCCTGCAATCCAGCCATCCTAATCCTTTCAATGCAGAGACTGAGATAACATTTCGGCTCACCAGCACAGGGCAGGTGAAAGTTCAACTCTATGATGTGACTGGGCGTTTGGTTCGCACGATATTTTCGGGCGTAAAAGAATCTGGCGAGCATCGGGTTCTTTGGAATGGTCGGGACGATGCGGCTCAGCCAGTGAGCTCGGGCATCTATTTCTGTGTCATTGAGGCGTTTGGTGTCCGAGAGATGATCAAGCTCGGCTTGATAAAATAGCAAGGATCGCATCACAAATGAACATCAAAATTCGATTGAGTCATTCAGCCGTTCGATTTTTTCATTCATTTGTGATGCGTTCGAATTTTAATATTCATGAGTGCCAATCTGGATTGTCTCGCCCATTTGATAGATTTTGTTTCCCACAGATTGAAGCTTACGGATTTCAATTTTCTCGGAGGATGAGGACGGAAGTTCAATCTGTGGGAAATAAATTGATTAATTGAAGAAACCATATTCGATCAAATCTCTCTCTTTATCCAGCACCTTCCTGTCAGAAAAAAGCAGCCGCAAAACCCTATTGAATTCTACACCCCTTCTGAACGTCTCGGTGAAATCCAGGTTTCAGTACCTCAAGAATTCCAAATGGAGCCAAAATTGCATTTTCATTGGTTCAAGAATATTTCCAATGAATCCATTTGATGGATGGCGAAAAAAGAGATTGACACTCTGTGGATATTTTGCTATTATTATGTCCCGCTATGGGTTAAATTTGCTGCTTTAGGTTCACGATGAGTTTCAATTGTCCTTTTTCCAAAATTGAGAGTGAATCCACAAGCTTATCGGCCATATGTTTTTCAATCAAACATTCGCGATATTGGCTGAAGTTTGGATTTAAGATGAAGCAAACTTTGATTATTTTCGATATGAACCGATGAAATTTCGACATGGAGGCACCAGATGAAAAAGGTTCGTTGGGGAGTTCTTGGCGCAGCCAAGATCGCGCTCCAAAAGGTGATCCCGGCGATGCAGGCCAGCCGCTATTGTGAGGTTATTGCTATCGGATCTCGAAGCTTAGAAAAGGCGCAAAAAGCCGCTGCTCGATTGGGAATTCCTTTATCATTCGGCTCATACGAGGAATTGTTGGCAAGGGATGACATCGATGCAGTTTATATTCCTTTGCCCAATCATCTCCATGTGCCTTGGTCCATTCGGGCGTTGCGAGCTGGGAAACATGTGCTATGCGAGAAGCCGATCGCGCTATCTGCGCTGGAGGCAAAAGAGCTGTTGATCGAGGCGCAACGATATCCTCAGCACAAAATCATGGAAGCGTTCATGTATCGCTTTCATCCACAATGGCAGCGGGCCAAACAATTAGTTGAGAATGGTGAGATCGGCGAGCTACGAACTATCCATTCTTTTTTTTCTTATTACAATGTGGATGTTACCAACATCCGTAACCAGGCGGAGATCGGTGGCGGTGGTTTGATGGATATCGGTTGTTATGGCATTTCACTATCTCGGTTCATTTTTGCTGCGGAGCCGCTGCGCGTGTGCGGAATCATGGAATTTGACCCTCAGTTTCAGGTCGATCGTCTGACCTCAGCAATACTGGAGTTCCCGCAGGGCATCGCCAGCTTCACTTGTGCCACGCAACTGATCCCATATCAACGAGTGAATATTTTCGGTACGAAGGGCAGAATTGAAATCGAAATTCCGTTTAATGCCCCTCCCGATCGTCCCTGTAAGATCTGGCTTCAGATAGGGAATGAGCTGAAAGAGATCCTATTTCCCATCGCGGATCAGTATACGATTCAGGGAGACCTTTTCTCATTGGCAATTCTCAATAACACGGTTGTTCCCACGCCGCTGGCAGATGCGGTTGCCAATATGCAAGTTCTCGATGCCGTGCGCCAAAGCGCTCAGGAGAAAATCTGGATTGATTGTTTATTTTGAGAGATTACATCTAAGGACCATCCCAGTTGAACAATGATTGGTGAATTTGATAGTATTTGATCGTTTCCGCAGGTTGGTTCAGCGTTCAATTTCCTTTTTGTTCATTCGCTGCTTCAAGCAGCTCTTTTCGAGCCAACGCTGAAACGTTCCCTCGATCACGCAATTATGGCATAGATCCGTTGGCAGTAGAATGATTTGTGCATTTGACTCGAGCGATTGCCCATATTTGAGATGAGCCTTATTAATCGACCTGATGAATTGCTGATGTTCTTCCGCAAGATGATCAGTATAAATGCTTCGTAATCGGTTGTGTTTGTCCCGGCGCAGCCAGGGGATGATTTGATCGGTCAAATCATAAAAAGCGTCGAATAAAAATAGCTCCTTCACCTGGTGGTCCATTCCGCCGCGAACCAAGGAGAGGATGGCTGGTCGATAGCCCCCACTATGGGCTGAAATGATGATTTTGCCGACTTGGACATAATGAATCCGATTTTCTGATTTTAATATTTGCAGGATTTCTTCAACAAACCGTTTTAGCCCACCTTCATCTTCCATTTTGCCACCACCAGAATCCGAGGCCCTGTAAGGGCCTTGGGCGAAGATCAAAATGGCATTTTTGTTCGATGCAATCAGTTGTTGCACCATGTTAAACTGTTCCATAACATTGAGCACATCGTTATTCCAGCCATGGAAATGGACAATAAGATCGATCGACTGATCGACCTCGTGGAACCCACGAGGAATGACGATCACGGCGCTGCTATCGCAATAATGAGGATCAAACGGGAAAAAGCGATCTTTATACTGATGGCCTTGGCTTCGGGAACCATGGGGAAAAGGGGCATGTCTCAAAAAGACCCGACACCACTCGCCGCTCGGGAAGCTATTCCAATCGATCGAGGTTGAGTAGGGTCGATCGAGGCCTTTGTCTCCAGTAAAAGCGTTCCACACGATTCGGCTGGCATATGCCGCTGCCAGCACCCCGAGATTCTCAGGGCCGTCGCGGTGATCTTGAATTTGATCACAAAAGATCGCAACGGCAAAATCAACTCTGGAGGAAAGCACTAAGCCGACATCAACGCGCACCGAAGTGACACCACCAGTTTTATGCGCGACTTTGATATCAGGAGTGATTTCGATCGGCAAAAAGCGCGGGATCATGTCGTTATATTGCTGCTTGGCTAAAATGTCAATCATCGTTTGGCAGGCCATAGAGTCGACCAATTCGCTTCGATACAGTTTTTCCAGCAATAGTACCATATCTTCTGGAGTTGAAACCCCTACGCCATAGCGAATCGATTCTGGGGAATCGGTCTTCGTCACCCATGACATCAGTTTGTTCAGCAACCTGGTCTGCTTGAGGCCTAATGCGCGCATTCGGTCATTCACGGCAGATAATTTTTCTTGATGATTTTTGCCCAGCGCATCGATGACCAGATTGGTGGCGGTGTTGTCGCTGATGGTGATCATCATCATCACCGCGTCGATCAATTGGTGTTCTGTTGTGCCAAAGAAATATTGATACAGGCCAGATCCGCCCCATTTATTGGAATCTGCTAATACCATTTTTTGCGTGGGATGCACTTTTCCTTCGGCGACTTGATAGAAATATTCGACCATAATTGGCAGTTTGATCGCGCTGGCGGTTGGAAATTTTTCATCAGCCCGAAAAGATAAGACCTGGCCGGTTTTCAAATTTTTGGCCATTATGCCCAAACGGCCACCAAATGACCGCTCCAAAGCGCGCATTTGTAGGGCAATATCAGATTGATCCTGACAATAGAGCGGTGTAAAATACCAGCAAGTTACAAGAATAAGATTCAGAACAAAGCACCAGACGATTTTTTTCATCGCAAATAGGTTCATAGCACCAACCAATGTTAGTGAGGTTCAAATTTTCAGAGCTAAAAAAAGACTACTAATTTTGCATTCAAGCGAATGAAACTCATAAAGTGTGTTCGATGTGCTTACAATAATATTTCATTTCGTGCAATTTTTAAACAAGAGATTCCAAGACCAGGTCGCAGGGTGAATTTTACTTAAATCATGTGGGCAACTCAGCCGAATCGATTCAATAGAAATTTGGTCAGTGCGTTATCAACGATTTCGATAGGCAGTGCTATCTATCATGGTGGATTGGTTGAAAATCTTTTTATGGTCTTCTTTTCGAGGGAGAACGGTGCCGATCTTCAATGCCACCTGCTGGGCATTCGGGTAATCGGAAGGCACAACTTCCCCAGTGGTTGGATCAACATATTCGAACAGGATGCCTTCGGGGATTGGGAAATCGCGATAACGTTCGGGCTGCAGCGCGTTTTCCATGAATCGGACCCAAATAGGGATCGCTGCTGCGCCACCGGTGAGCTCTCTATTGTTGGCATCTCTCACAGGACGGTTATCGTCATATCCAACCCAAACTGCGGTGACGAGCTCTGGGGTGAAGCCGATAAACCACAGGTCTCTGGCATCGTTGGTCGTGCCAGTTTTTCCTGCTGCTGGTCGGTGAAAGCCCCAGTCGCGCAGGCTCCGAGCCGTTCCTTCCTCCACCACGGCTCGCAGCATATCCAGCACCATATAAATGGACTGTGGATCTACCACCTGAGCACTGTGACTGGTGAATTCCCGGAGCAAGTTACCTTGGTAATCTTCGATAAATTTCAAAATCAGTGGCTCCCGCTTGATGCCCCCATTTGCAAACGGGCAATAGGCGCGGCACAGCTCCAGCGGCGAGACGCTGGAGGTCCCCAACGCGAGTGACAAATTCGGCGCTAAAGGACTGGTGATCCCCATTCGCTGAGCATATTGGACCACGGTTTCAGGGCCAATGTCGTAGATGAGTTTAGCCGTCACCACATTGATGGAATGGGTTAGTGCGGTTTTCAGGGTAATTGGACCACGGAATTTCCGATCGAAGTTCGGAGGTGACCATTTTTGTCGATCGAATTCAAACGTCACGGCAGAATCGACCACAATCGAAGCGGGGGTGTATTTGCCCTGATCGATCGCTGCTAAATAAACAAATGGCTTGAATGCCGAGCCCGGGAGACGGTTGTTGCTAATGGCGCGATTAAATGGGCTGGAGGCAAAATCTCGACCTCCAACCAGGGCTTTGACTTTGCCATTACGGGGATCAATCGCAACCAGAGCTGCTTGGAGATAAAGTTTCTTTTCCGCCTCACTGGCCAGTTCGTAATCTTTCAAGCCAATACGGCGATCGAGGGCCGATAGGCCGAACTGTACTGCTTCTTGGGCATAGTTTTGAAGTCGAGTGTCCAACGCGGTATAGATTTTGAGTCCGCCATAGGATAGAACCTCTGGGGAATACAGGTTTTCGACCATCCGTTTCACCTGATCAACATAATAGCTCGCTTTGCCCCAAAACAAGTTTAATCGTTTCAGTTGCAGGGGCTCTGCCAGGGCTTGGTCCTTTTCAGCTTCAGAGATAAAACCTGCGGCCACCATTCGCGACAGAACCAGACGCTGTCGTTCTTTGGCGAGGTCAAAATTTAAATAAGGATTATAGCGGCTCGGCCAGCGTGGAAGGTTAGCCAGAAACGCCGCTTCAGCCAGCGTTAACTCGTCAGCGTGCTTGGCAAAATAGGTCTCGCTCGCCTGTTCGATCCCAAAGGCATTCGATCCGAAATCGATCTGATTACAGTATGCTTCCAATATCTCCTCTTTGGTATAACGTTGTTCCATCTGACAGGCAAGCAGCAATTCCCGCACTTTGCGACCCCAACTCCGTTCAAAAGAGAAATATAAGTTCTTGGCCAATTGTTGGGTGATGCTGCTTCCGCCACCTGCCCGACGCCAGCGAATAAAATGGTTGAACAACGCGCGCATCAGGCCTTTTTTGTTAATGCCATGATGACGAAAGAATTCAGCATCTTCCATAGCGAGGATCGCTTTGATAAAATACGGCGAGACTTGTGAAAGGCGAACTTCCTTCCGATTGGTGAGCACCAGGATCAATTCGCCTGAGTCGGAATAAATTTCAGATGGAGTGCTTAACGCTAAATCATGCAAACGATCGGGCAACTGGGGCAGCGTCAATACCAGGCGGAAGAACAAAATCATCAGCATGACCAATAAACCGAGCAGCACTGCGATCCATGTTTTTCGTTTAGAAATGCTCGGCAGACGCTTCATAGCGCTCCTCCGGGTAGATGTAATGAAGCTCAGGATAAAGCTGATTGAGGTTTTCGATCAGCAGTTCAACGGCCAACTCGCTGGCCTCAAAAATATGAACCTCACTGTAAATTCCCTGTCTCACTTGAATACCCAATGGTACAACATTTCCGTTGGCATGACGGGCGATGGCTACTTTCTGAATGTTCTTGTCCCATTTGACCAGTTGAAAGGGATTATTGATGAGTTGCAATTTAATCGAAGTTGGAAGGTCATCAAAGGCAGCGAAGAACTGTTCGCGCGTGATGGTCCTGCCCGTAAATTGCTCCATCAAATCCAAGCCTGGCGACGCGATTTGGCTCGAATCCGCGATAGCTAATAAAAGCGCCATTGATGGGTAGCTATCTAATAGCAATTGCTTATCGCCATCTAAAAAATAAAAGCGCAAGCTGCTATCGCTGGTAACAATTTTGGTCCAGACCCATTTGCGACTATGGCTCAATTTGAGAAGATCGAAGGGCGAAACCATTTCCCCGGCCAAATTGGGCGGGAATTGGCTATATAATTCGACAAATTGATCTGCACTGAGGAACACGGAGCCGTGAATTTCGAGCCAATTTTTGAGCTGGGGGAGCGTATTGATCTGAGGTACCGGGGGAGATTCATCTGGTAAGGTTGCAATGATTTGTTTTATTTGTTCGTTAGCCAATCGGTCCTTGCGATATAATTCCCAGATCGTGCCCGACCTAGGCCGATACGGATTGGTCAGTTCAACAGCCGTTCCTAACATAATCTCGACAAAGTCAAACGAAATTTCGATGATGAACAACGACAATAGGATTGACAAGACAATGATTAGTTTTTTATGAGAGAATAAGCGAATCAATTTTGATTTGAAATGGGCAAATAGTTCTTCTTTGCCAGCCGTGGCTTGCTTTTTCATCTTTAGTATAAATTTTCTGATTCACTCCGGGCAGTTTTAAATATCTCTTGCAAATATTGAATCGCAGCATTAAGCTGAGCCATAGCTGCCTCGGGCTTCAACTGCCCAGTTTGTTCATCGGAAATAAAATGGCACTGGGATGAAAGATACGACGAAAATGACAAATGTGCCATAGCCAATAATCCGTCGTTTTTTGTCGAGTTGAATGTAGTCGTTTTCCGGAGCTGGATGATGGAAGCCTAACAACAATAGGAGTACGATCATCACCAACCATCCGGGATAGAAGAAGGCAGCGACGATGATAAAGGCCGCCATAGTGAGCTTAAAAATTCTCTGACTGTGATGGCCGAACAACGCATAAAGTACGTGGCCGCCGTCCAATTGGCCAATGGGAAGCAGATTTAAGGCGGTGACGAACAATCCCGCCCAACCTGCATAGGCCATGGGATGAAGCGCGGTATCATAGCCCTCTGGCGGTGTTCCGAGGATCAGCTTGGCGAGCTGAGAAAATAGCAACGATTCCCCCAAAAATAAGCTTTCACCTGGCAAACTATCCAACCGGACAAATTGAGAGTTCTTCAGTCCCAGAATGAGCACTGGGATCGTAAGGGTCAGCCCAGCAAGCGGTCCTGCAACTCCAACATCGAACAGCGCCCGTCGGTCGGGGATTCGTTCTTTCATTTTGATGAATGCACCCATCGTGCCGAACGGTGCAAAAGGAACCGGGATGAAATAGGGTAACGTCGCAGCAATGCCATATTTTCGGCACATTAGATAATGACCCATCTCATGTGCCAACAAAATGGAGACGATCGAGATCGAGTACGATATGCCATTGACCAGGTAGGTTGTCAGGATCGTCAGCAAAAATAAAATGAGGTTGATATAAGGTCGATCGCCTTTGATTCGATTCAATAAACGCAAGCTTTGTTGCGGCTGATATTCATAACTTTCAAATCGAAAATAATATTCTGGCTCTGGCATAACTGTTCCTCGGTGAAACGTTCCCTTTCCACAATTGGAAAACGAAATGAGTGAATTTAAGTTTTTCGAATCAATCCCATCTAATTGGGATCAAAGATGATGATGGAGCATCCCTATAGCTAAGTTTGATTTTTTCCCTGCAATTTCAATTCCAAAATTGAATCGTTGTGCATGCAGGAGCATGCCCAAAAATTTCGCTCAGGCCGCCTTCGGACAGAGCGTTTCATTTTCGAACCTCAACGATCATGTACCATTTTGAGGGTGACCTTGGTCCCTGGCGACGCGGACAATCGATTTTGAGCATTCCCATTCCGAATGGCGATCTCTAAAAATCCCGAGCTGCCCACAATGGCCAGCGGTTGACCAATTTCAACTTCGGCATAGCTCTGCGACAAATGTGGGATGGTCACATCTCCCACGCAAATGCGAAACTCGTGTTTCGGCAACTGTGTCGCCTCGATGTTAGTGATTAAGTTCCCGAAGCGATCACAATAGATCACTTTCCCGATGATTTCATGCTTCGAGACCGAAGGCAGATGGATCTGACCTCGATCGTAATCTGATGTCAGTTCCCCCAATTGAAGAATGTCGACTCCTAAAGAGAGATGCGCCGCGATCGGGGCGAAAATGTCTCGACCATGAAAGGTCTGGCTAACTTGGCCCAGGAAGAACCGCTTGTTTAACACTTCAACTACGGTCAAGGTTTCCCCGGCATGAAAGACATATTTGAGCAACTGGTTGTCTGGTGCGAGAAACCAATAGTCAGAGGATTTGACTGCGAGAATTTTGCGGTTCGTACCCACGGTGGGATCGACCACGGCCACATGAATGGTACCGCGAGGGAAATAGCGAAAACTAGCTTCGAGTACAAATGCCGCGGCAGCAACATCCTGAGCTGGAATATCATGGCTGAGATCGATGATCGTTGCTTTTGGGTTGATGGAAAGGATTACCCCTTTCATCGTTGCAACGTATCCATCCGATAGACCAAAATCGGTCAGCAGCGTGATAATGCCACTTGGTTTCATGACCGTTCTGGGTTGATATTGTATTTTTATTTGACCGAACGCAGGGTGATCTCAATGGTCTGCGGCTTGTCTGGAATTTTCAGTGAGCTGACCAGCGCAAAGGCGACATTCTTGACCATCTCCTGGACAAAAAGATTCATGGTCAGCTCATGGCCATTCACTTTCACAGAGACTTGGAATGATTCGGTATTTTGCATCGTAAATTATTCCTCGATTGATTAAAATGTTTCAAGATAAAATTTGATAGAATCAGATGTCTGATAGCCCATAATCCGAGCTAACAGATCGAGCGTGACAGTCTCCACATGTTCAACGCTTAGGTTATGGATCGGTTCAGCGATCGCTGCATCAATTGTCTTGATATAATTGTGACACTGATCGCAGCCATCGATGCGAATAGGCTTCCGATCCGAAAGAAAAATATGCTTTGCCTTGCTTGCATCTTGATTCAAACAATAGGGGCAACCGATGAATGGATAAGCCCATGTGGTATCGCAGATGCGGCACCACAGTTTTCGCTCCATCTGTCTTTCGTTCACCAGCGCCATGGTTGGCGCTCCTCCACAAATCGGACAGACCGGCAGCTCCCAATGGTACTGGAGCAGCTTCTTTGTGAAGAACTCTGAGCAGAGCTCTAAATAAGGCTCGGAAACGTATTCTACCAGTTTTTCAATAAGAATAGCTGGGATATTATATTTATTGGCGAGCTGCCGAGGCTGGACTTTGCTTCCGGTGATCTGGTCAATAATTAGATTTCCAAGCGGCAGCTTTCTTCTATCGTAAAGTTCCTCGATTCGAACGAGTAGCTCTTTGCTGCGATAAAAATATTGCTTGATGAGGGGGAAGATCAATTCAAAGATCAGCTCGATATTTCGATCATCAAAAATAAAATTGTCTTCGCCCAAAATCGGGAGCTTCTGACTGAAGCGGCTGCCGATGTCGATCTGGTTCAGCTTTTCAAAAGGAACTAATGCCACCAAATGTTTCATGCAGTCCAACTGAATATTGAACAGCTTATGGTGAAATTCCAGATAAGTGGCATAAAATTGCTGCAGTCGAGATAAATTCTCGCTCATTGGTCTCTCAGTGCTAAGATGCAGTGCTACATGAGTCAGGAAAAGTGGATCAACGATTAATGTTCTTGACCATTATCCCACCGATGTGCCTTGGTTTGGCAATGAATTTCAAGGGCGATGCCGAAAGTCCATGATTCCATCGGTGGGATGATCTGAACAAATTGCTTCGTCAATATCGATGCGCTATTTATCGCTCAAGGCTGCTACTCCAGGCAGGGTAAGTCCACCAAGAAATTCTAACGAAGCGCCGCCGCCAGTAGAGACATGGGTGACTTGATCGGTCAATCCCGCCTTTGCCAATGCTGCCACAGAATCCCCACCACCAACAACCGTGGTTGCACCTTTGCGGGTGATTTCAGCGAGCTTTTTTGCGATGGTCAGGGTACCGGTAGCAAAGGGCTCGATCTCGAACACGCCCATTGGCCCGTTCCAAATGACAGTTTTGGCGCCATCGAGGGCTGAGGCGAATTGTTCAATGGTCTTGGGGCCAATATCCACACCGATCCATTCATCGGGTATAGCCTGACCATCGGTCGTTTTGGATGCGGCTGTGGCTGAAAGCTCGGTCGCGATCACGTGATCGACTGGGAGATGGAATTTAATTCGTTGGGATTCAGCTTTCTTTAGCACATCCTTAGCAAGCTCCACACGATCGGCTTCGAGCAGCGATTTGCCGATGGGGATATTTTTGGCATAAAGCAGCGTATAGGTCATCCCTCCGCCGATCAGCAGGGCATCGACTTTGGCCATGAGGTTTTGAATGACATCGATTTTACCAGAAATTTTGGCGCCGCCCAGCACTGCAACCAGCGGGCGCTTCGGATTATCGATCGCATCGCCCAGATACTGAAGTTCCTTTTGCATCAAGTAACCAGCCGCGCGCTGCTTGAAATATTTGGTGACACCCTCGGTCGAAGCGTGAGCTCGATGTGCTGTCCCGAAAGCATCGTTGACATATACGTCCCCGAGCTTCGCTAACTTTTCGGCAAACCCAGGATCGTTCGCCTCCTCTTCTTTATAGAATCGAAGGTTCTCGAGCAACATCACCTCGCCATCATAAAGTTGATTGACCGCTTTTTCGACCTCTGGACCAATGCAATCGGTCATATATCGAACCTCCTGATCCAGCAATTGCGACAGTCTTCTGGCAACTGGCGCCATTCTCATGGATTCATTCACCTTGCCTTTGGGCCGCCCCAAGTGCGACATCAGAATGGCCCTGCCTCCTGCTTTAATGATCGCTTGAATGGTGGGCAACGCAGCTCGTATCCGCGTGTCATCTGTCACTTGCAAATTTTCGTTCAACGGTACATTGAAATCCACTCGCACTAACACTCTCTTATGTTTCAGATCTACATCATCAATCGACAGTTTCGCCATATCTTTGTCTCCTCAAATTGCTGAAAAATTCAGATTTTTGCTAAGCCTAAATCTTGCAATGCATAGGGTTCCCCTCGGGCTCAATTCTCTTAGCCGAGTAGGACAAATGCAATATGCCATTTGTGGTTAAATCAATTTTATTTTTTTTGCGAAATGAGTCAGCTCATCTCGGAAGTTGGGATGTGCAATGCTGATCAACGCTTGCGCTCGGCGACTCAAGCTTTTTCCATGCAAATATGCCACGCCGTATTCAGTAACGACATAGTGAACGTCGCCACGGCTGGTGACCACGCCTGCCCCTTCTTTCAGATGCGGGACAATTTTCGATATTGTGTCATTTTTGGTGGTTGATGGCAGGGCGATGATCGGTTTTCCTTCTCTGGAACGTGCTGCTCCTCGAATAAAATCCACTTGCCCGCCAAAACCAGAATAAATTTGATAGCCGATCGAATCTGAACAGACCTGGCCGGTCAAATCGATCTCAATGGCGGAATTAATGGCTACCATTTTATCATTCTGCGCCACAATGAACGGGTCATTGGTGTAATCCACAGGATGCATTTCGAACAAAGGATTGTTGTGTGCAAATTCGTACAGCGCCTTGCTGCCCAATAAGAAAGTGGCAACTATCTTGCCAGGATGCAAAGTTTTCTTGGCCCCAGTGACGATCCCTTTTTCGATGGCTTCCATAATTCCATCAGATACCATTTCTGTGTGAATACCCAGGTCCTTCTTATTTCCCATAGCGCTCAGTGCTGCGTTCGGGATGCCACCGATGCCCAGTTGAAGAGTGGAACCGTCCTCCACCAAATCAGCGATATACTCACCAATCTTTCGTTCCACTTCACTGGGGGGCGTGATCTCCAGGGTCGGGAGCTCCATTGATACCTCAACGATTTTGGTGGCCTTGCTGATGTGGATAAAGCAATCCCCGAGCGTGCGCGGCATTTTATCATTGACCATGACGATCAGTTTTTTGGCATGCTCTGCTGCTGCCTTCGTGGCTAAATCTTCAACGCCTAAAGACAAAAAGCCATGGGCATCTGGCGGTGACGTTTGGATGATGGCAACATCCAGCGGCAATGTGCCTTTGCCATGGACGAACAATTGCGGGATCTCATAAAGAAAAATCGGGAAATAGTCAGCTTTGCCTTCATTCACTGCCTTGCGGTCGGCCGGGCCCACGAATAGCGATTTATGCCGAAAATGTCCCTCCATGCCCGGGGCGGAAAGAGGATCTTCACCCAACAACAAGACATGAACCACATCTACATCACGAAGCGAATCCTTTCTGGCTGCAAGCGCCTTCACGAGGGGGAATGGAGTCGCAGCATTGCCTGAAATATAAACTCTATTACCACTCTCCACAATCGATACTGCATCCTCTTTCGTCGTCAATTTGCTTTTGTATTCTTCCATCCATCTCATCGTTTACTCTCTCTTGTTAAATTAATTATCATTGCTCGTTCTGATTGGTATTTTGAATTTGCGACCTGTGTCCTGTTGAATAAACCTGTAGTGTTTATCCATGCAATTTTTAAGTGTTACAATATTAGCATGGCGTGAGGATTCGGTTTTGGTTTATCATAACAGTAAAATTTCTTAGCAATGGGACTAACATTTATATTTGCTAAACTCCAAATCATATAGATCTGCCACTCCTTTATTGGTGCATTTGCCATCGCTCAGATAGATACCAGAAGCCAATATCTGGTTTGTTTGGCAGGCTTTTTTGATGCCCTCTCGAGCGATCGACATGGCAAATGGGGCGACGATGTTATTCATGGCTCGAGATGCTGTCCGAGCGACGACCGCTGGAATATTAGGAACGCAATAGTGCAGAATCCCTTCTTTGATAAATACCGGGTCAGAATGCGTGGTCGGTCGGCTGGTTGCGACACATCCCCCATGGTCAATAGATGCATCAATGATGAGCGAACCTTTTTTCATCAACTTCAGATGCTCTTCGGTAATGAGAATCGGGGTCCGTTGTGCTGGTTGATACACAGCACCAATGAACACGTCTGCAAATTTTAGTGCCCGCTCAATCATATAAAGGTTGGCTTCAGCAGTGATTACCCTGCCCCCTAATTCTCGATGAATAAACCGCAGTCGCGAGATATCTTCATCCATGACGACGACCTGCGCGCCGAGACCGACAAAAGCTTTGGCAGAATTGAAACCTAACTGGCCTGCACCGAGAATGACAACGGTCGATGGCGGGATGCCCGGGAATCCACCAATGGCAATCCCACGGCCACCGTTATCGCATTGCAAAAAACGACCTGCAATTTGGGGCATCATGTTGCCAGCAATTTCACCCATAGCGACCAGGAGCGGTCGATATTTGGGTGCGATCTCGATCAATTCCGTCCCCACAGCGGTGACTTTCTTTTCCAACATCATCTCAATCGTACGCTTTTTCAGCAGCCCCGTCAACAGAAATGAGAAAATCATTTGCTCTGGATGAAGCAATTCCGCCTCAGATTCTGTCGGTGGCATCACTTTGATAATC
Source organism: candidate division KSB1 bacterium (assembly GCA_034506395.1). Classification (NCBI taxonomy): domain Bacteria; kingdom Pseudomonadati; species Candidatus Zhuqueibacterota bacterium. The sequence goes on from JAPDPQ010000010.1 coordinate 90,604, forward strand.
AGATCGGAGCGCTTAAACACTTCCTCGTGGTTGAACACAATTTCACCACCCATTTTTTGGAAATCCTCGTCTGAAAAGCGACTGTCCAATCCTGCTCCACGTTCGATGTAGACCTTATGCCCTTCCTTGACCAATGAGTAGACACCTGGCGCCGTCAGCGAAATTCGCCGCTCCTCAGCTAGGATTTCCTTAGGAATTCCAATATTCATATCTTAACCTCCACAGGAACGATTTATTTTTTCCCAAAAGTTAGCTATATAAGATAGCTTTTTTTTGCTAAAATGCAAGTGAATTATTTAAATTTTTATCAAATCCATATCAACCATTTATCTTCATCTAAATCGCTGGGGTGAAAACTTTAAACTTTGCACAAATCACATCCTGCTGGCAGACATTTTGCTTTCTATAAATTTTAGTAACAAGGATTTTATGCTTGACTTTAAAGAGAATAATTTTTATAATTCATTCGAATTTTGAAAAGCAAGGGGTAACAAGTTATTGTGGAGACCAGTGTGAAGCACGATAGCCGCGACCGCACCAAGTTTGAAGTGTTGAAAGATTTAGCTAAAAACGAAAAATCAAGCGCTCAGACCTTTAAAGTGGGCACTTCCCAGAAAATCGAAAAATTTCCAGCCGAATTTAAAAAGGGGATTCTTCAATCGATCGATTTGCGCTTCCTCCTGATTCTCTTGTTCTCATTAGTCCTAAATGTGAGCTTTATTTTTTTGCTCCGACGGATGGTGCCCATGGAATTAACCAGCAAAGCGATTAGCAATATTCAAGAACGCTACGCAAAACTTTTGCTCAAAGAGGGCTCTCTCTCGTACCCGAGCTTTTTGGATCGATTATCGAAATACGAAAATCGAATCGATCCTGAGGTGATCACTGGATTGACCCGATGGATGTCTACTTATACGGATAATTTTATCGAGAGCATAGCAGAGATTCCTGCAGCTCGCGAATCAAAAGGTTCAAGTGCTGGTCCCTTAGGACCTAGAGAGACAAGCTTACCATCCCGGGAAGATTTGCTTGGTGCGCGATCTACGGCTACTGCGCAAAGGCGAGCGTCTCGGGCTGAATTAGAGCAGCAAATGAGCTCAGTAGGGTTATTGGGATTAATTTCCAGTAATACTCGAGCAGCCGATCGCGAGTATGTGGAGGACCTCCTGGAATACGCTTCAGAAAACTCTGAGCATTTAAGTGAGGTGCTATCCCGTCTGAGTGCAATCGAGGTTCCGCGCTATGGAAGCAGTCATTATCTCAGGAGATTAAAGGATGGGGATGATAGTCGTGGCATCGGTAGCGACGAGGCACTTCTCAAAGGGGGACGTATCACAGCTAACGAAGAAAAACAACAGGCGATCGAAAATGTCAAGCCAATCGAAACGGTTCAGGCAAAGCCTGCTAAGCGCAATCTAAATTACGAACCTGTTCCTACGAGCGAGGAGGAGCAAGCAGCCATAACCCAGAAGCGCGTCAAAACCCGGTCGGCTCAGGACGTGATGCGGGTTGTCCAATCTCATACTCGCGCTTTGCAGGATTGCTATAAGCAAGAATTGCGCTACGCACCGAATATCAGTGGTAAGATCACTGTGCGATTTGTGGTTGATCCTGATGGCAATGTGAAAGATGTCGCGCTTGTATCTTCCACGCTCAATAGCCCCAGGATGGAACAATGCATTATCAATCGGATCAAACGCTGGCGCGACTTCCCACCGTGCGACCCAAGCGTTGGAGATAAAACCTATCGACAATCGTTTAGCTTCGGAGAGAAAAATTGAGTCATGGGCCTCTGCACCACTGAAACACAGCAAAATGATTAGCAGCTTGTGCTGATGTTGGCAGACATGTGACGCTCAAATTGAAGAATGGAATAAAGCAGAAGATTGTACTACCAGCGGCGAGATGAATTGACCGAACTCAAGGAGGGAGAAAGTGAAACAATTATTTGCTGGCATTGATTGTTCGACCCAAAGCTGTAAGCTTGTCATCATCGATCTGGATCTCAAACAGGTACTTTATACTGATGTTGTCAATTATGATCATGATCTTCCCCAATATCACACAGTAAACGGGGTTATCTCAGGCCTCGGTGAGGGAGTTTCTGAATCTGATCCCAAGATGTGGATCGACGCGCTGGAGACGCTATTTCAGCGATTGGCTCGATCTGAGATTTCGCCGCGGGATATTCAGGCGATTTCGGTATCAGGGCAACAGCATGGGCTGGTGTGTCTGGATCGGGAAGGCAATCTCTCGCGAACAAGAAGCAAGCTCTGGAACGATTTCTCCACACGCGCCGAATGCGAACAGCTCACCGAATTTGTCGGAGGGCCGAAGCAAATGATCGCTGAAGTGGGGAATACGCAACGCACCGGATACACCGCTGGCAAAATTCTACATTTCGCTCGTCACGAGCCAGACGCCTTCAGAAGAACTGCAACCTGTTTTCTGGTTCACAATTTCGTCAATTGGTACCTAACTGGTGGCAAAAACGGAGGCGTGCGCGTTATGGAGCCAGGTGATACATCCGGTATGGCGCTTTGGCATCCAGCCACAAGATCTTGGTCTGAAAAATTGATAGATTTCATCGATCCCAGCTTGCGGGAGAAACTTCCTCCAGTCCTGCCATCCGATCGATTTATCGGCACCATCTCTGCAGATTTGGTCCATCGCTTTGGTTTCGATCCCAAATGTCAAATTGATGCTGGCAGCGGCGACAATATGTATGGTGCGATTGGAACTGGCAATGTGGTCCCAGGGATTGTTACAGTCAGCCTGGGCACCAGCGGCACGGCGTATAGCTTCATGGAACAACCATATATCGACCCTGAAGGTGAAATTGCAGCCTTTTGCGATAGCACAGGCCATTATCTGCCGTTGCTTTGCGTATCCAATCTCGCCAATGGATATAACACGCTGCTGCAACAATTTAACCTGAACCATGAGCAGTTTAATCAAATTGCAGCTAAAACCCCTGCTGGTTGCCTGGGGCGAGTGGTGATCCCATGGTATGCTGGGGAGCGGACTCCGGACGTGCCTTTGGCTGCTCCGCTCTACTTCGGTTTCGGGTTGGACGATTTTCGTCCCGAATGGCTCTGTCGCGCGGTGCTTGAGGGACATGTACTCAATCTATATGATGGATTTCAGCGGATGCCAGTGACCGCTCAAGAAATTCGGCTGACAGGTGGTTTGTCGCGCTCGGAGATCTGGTGCCAAACCATTGCCGATATCTTTGAAGCCACGGTCGTGCCAGTGGAGGGAGAAGGCGCTGCGTTGGGTGCTGCTCTCCACGCTGCTTGGGTATATCGTAAAAATCAAGACCCCTCCATTTCTTTGCTTGAATTGATTACACCTTTTGTCCTGCTCCAAGAACAACGTCGGAAAAACCCAATTGCCGATAATGTCAGGCGTTACCAGATCCTTAAAAAGCTATATCATTCATTGAGCTGCCTTGTTCGCAGACAACCGAGCAGTGAAGATCCTTTTGAACTGAGAAATCATCTAATTCAAATCGGCAGCAACCGATGAGTTGGTATTTCAATATTTCTTACAGGGCTGAGAGGCTGATTTGATGCTAAAACTATTATCATCACTCAAAATCTTCATCTCAAGGCCCTTACTCACCACAAAGGGTTAACAATCCCCCAACGAGGACGCATTGCAGGCCAATTATCCTTCAGCCCAATTCGTCACTGTTGGGGCTTTTTTATTTATTTGTTCGGCTTTGGTTCAAAGAAAATTTAATTCAAATAAGGTTCAATGCGTCATCTGGGTATTTTTCTGAATTCAAAAAGGAGTGAATTTGAGTTGTTACAAAAAAACAAAAAAAGCTTGACTTAGAAAATAATTTCCCTTAAATTTGCCAGCTATCCTTTGGATTTTCTGATTCGAAAACGGTTGAATGAAATCTTACGGTGAGTAATGAGTTTATTTATCGGTTTGGATCTTGGGGGGACAAATTTGAAATATGCGCTGGGCACTGGGAATGGTGATTTGTTGATTCGTTTTAGCAAGCCTTCGATGGCGTTTGCCAAGCAAGATAAGATTTTCGAGAACATGTTTTCCGCTGTGGATCAGTTGATAGAAGTAGCGGCAAGTCGAGGCGAGACCGTGGTTGCCATCGGGATCGGCAGTCCTGGTTGCGTTGATTTTGAGACAGGTCAATTATTGGGTAGCACGCCAAATTTTGTGGATTGGACCAATGCTCCGATCAAAAAGCGTTTCGAAGAGCGATTTCACGTGCCAACTTGGGTTGATAATGATGCGAATATGATGGCTCTGGCGGAGTCGCGCAAAGGAGCTGGCCGGGGATACCGATCCGTTCTCTGCGCGACATTGGGGACAGGAATAGGCGGGGGAATGGTCATCAATGGAGAACTCTATCGAGGTTCACATTATTCAGCAGCGGAGATCGGGCATATTGTGATTGAGATCGATGGTAGGCCGTGCAATTGCGGCAATCGCGGATGTCTCGAGGCTTACGCTGCCGCCCCCGCGATTGTGGATCGCTATCGGAAAAAGTTGAAAAGATTCGGCGTCATGTTCGATATCGAAGGTCTAAATACCGAAACGATCTTTTTGAAAGCACAACTAAACGAAGACCTCGCTAAAGAGACCATTTTGGAGACCTGCGACTATCTAGGGACCGGGCTGGCAAGCGTGGCCAATGTCATCGATCCAGATTTAATCATTCTTGGGGGCGGCGTAGCTGAGGCTGGCAATGAATTTATTCAGCGCATTGAGCAAGCAGTAAAACAAAATGCCATTGGTGCCATTGCCGAAAAGATCCGCGTGGTAAAAGCCATGTTGAACGTCGACGCTGGCATCATTGGCGCGATCCTTCTGGCTGCTGAAAATTATGCGGCATCACATAGCAAACCCAGAAAGCTATAATGATGAAACCCCGCCCCCATACGAGGAAATGAAATCGAAATGAAATTTTATGTTTTCAGAAATCAGGAGTAAGAAAGATCGTGATTGAATCGAATGAAATTGTGGGTTTTTATGCGCTCAATCCACAGGGTCATCTTGACCAAACAGCCGCGGATTAAATGATTAGTGGTACAGGCATCTCTTTTTTTCTTTTCAATTCCAATCGAAAACTCAGCCAATGGTAAGCTCGTTGCAAAAAGATCCTATTTCTGTTGGTTGATTAATGTTTGAAAGGCGTCTCCAAGGATTTCTTCGTGTATCCCCTCGGAACTTCAAATTCGCTATCAGAAATTGAGGTCTTTACTACCCGTGTCGTTTCGGTGATTATTTCAATTTTCACCATGCCTGTCTCGGAGTTTATTTTAGTGAGCAACGGCAACCCTCGAAGTTTTCGAGCTTCCGAAGATAATTTAACTTTCATCATGCCTAACTTTTCGTAGATATCTACCCACTCGCTGCCCATATTCAGTTTGCTGGTTAGCCACATCTCCATAATCGGTTCATCGTCCAAGTTGAAAAACACTTGTTCACAGTCGTAACCGAGAATCATTTTGGTTTTCCCTGTTTTCTTAAAAGAAATTTCAAATAGTGATTGATCGGTGAACATTTTGCCTAGATCCTTACCCAGCATTTGTTCCATGGCTTTGCGTTCCTCGGGAGACATCTTTTTCATCTCCTGCTGCATAGCGGACTGCATGTCGGTCATCCCCTTCTGCATATCTGCGAAGGTCATCTCCGTATAGCTTTTCTCCTTATGATTGACTGTCCACATTAATTCTTTATCGAACCTGAGGATCATATCTTCTCCATTTGTCAAATCGGCAGACTTAAACTTGCCCGACTTATAAAACGCCTTGTGTTGTTCAGTTTTCTGGCTCGGCTGCCTTGGCATGGTAGATTTCGTTATTACAGTTTGCTCTAAATAGCCTTCAAAGGTTTGAGCGTTGGCAAATTGGAATGTCAAGACCATTATGGCGAGGCCTAAAAATTGGAATCCTTTGATCGGACGGTTCAAATTTGTTCTCATGAATGATTCCTTTCAGCTAAATTAACAAAAGTTGCACGATAGATTCGTTGAAGCAATGGACAACAAAAATATTTAGATTTCTTCTTGTTTTTCAGCCGAACTGGTTATGAGAGATGGCAAGTGTCGGTTCATTGGGCGTATTTCTCGAATTTTTTTACCCGAAAATGCCAAAACCTCATTTCAGCCAGTGACTTCATTTCACCAAAGGCTTGTTGATTAAAAGAACCATCTGGAAGTGACGTAGAGACCGGTTCCGATGGCGAGACCGACCACAATTACCAGGATCAGATATCTGCTGAAATCTAGTTCAATCTTTTCTCTTTCCTTACGCCGAATGACGTTAAAAAGCATAGTGGCCAACGCGACGACGACGGTGAAAAAGAAGAAATACATTGGAGTATCAAAATAGCCGCGGGAGACCCCAACCTCCTCTCGAAACGAGAGCTTTGCCAGCACAATCGAAACAACGAGAGTGACTGCTTGCACGATGACCCGAAATTCGATGTGCGTTTTTTTGGATAACCAGACGTTCAACAATGTCAGACCAGAGCACCCCAAAGATGCCGTCAATAGGATGGCAGCATTGTAGAACAAAATCGAATATTTCAATGGATGGTGGGTCAAGGTCAGAAAAAAAAGCCCTACCATTTCACCGATGATGATCGTCTGGAGCAGCATAATAAATTTGGGATTGGGAGCCTTCGCCTCTTCAGGTTCTGGAGGAGCTGCCTCTTTGTGAATACGAATTTTTCGAGCCTGGCGATTAATAAATCCATCCTTTGGCGTTTCAGATTCATCTGATGCAAAAGAGGCGAATAATAGGATGAACAGCCCGGTCATGCTAACCAGAAGGCTGAGGCTGCTGAGGCAAATGAATACCATTGAGGCGCACTCCGAAGTGGGTGATCGCATTGTTTGCCTTAATATATGAAATAATAGCAAAATGTCAAGTAAAATTATTGTTTCAATTCGAGCTCAAAACCTGCCGGCATGATCATTTTTTCCACTGAGAAACCCAATCGGCAAAAGGGAATGATAGGAAAAGCGTCACCTCACTAGTCGCTGCTAAATCGAGGGGGAGATTTTCCGATGCTGGCTTATAGGGGAACCCGGTTCTTGCAGCGCATTGGGAGATTTCAAATAGATCGTTTCGAACGCCTGAATGAACAAGCTCATGATCCAATCTGAGCTTCCTTGTTTACGAGCAAAATCGAATTGGGACCATTCCGGGATCCGCTTTTCCGATCGCAATGCATGCTCTCTCCTCCAGCGATCCAAGATTGGCTTTAATAATCGAGCAAGGTTTTCCGGTTGAACAAGGTGAGCAAAAGTGGAGATACTATGCACCAAATTTAAGATATCCAAACCTGTATAGTGAGGGGGATACCGCAATTTGTTGAAATTGAGTTTGGCATGATGGTCGAATTCGCATCCAAGGGCTGCGGACTCAAGATCGTAGTTCAACAACGAGCGAAGGGATGGCGCGATAATGGCGTCATATTTCCCATCGAATTGGGCGAGCAGCCGGGCCACATGGACCGTGGCTGCTGGGCAACTTGGAGTGGATTCCAATTTTTCACCTGGCTGCTTGAGCCGATCGCAGTGCCAGCCTCCATCTCCTCGCTGCGTGGTGATTATGTAATTTATTGCCGCTATGACTGAATTGCTCTGCCGATACCCCAGGCGCGTTAAACAATAGGCCAAATGAGCCGTGATGCAAACGAGCGTGATGGCTTGTTGTTTTTGGCGATGATAGCGGATCATAAATTGTCCGTCCTCCATTTGTTGCCATAGCAAAATCTTTAGCAACTCGTGGATGCCGAGTTTTTCCGCTGAAACGCCTATATCGGCGAGGAAACGAATGACCCAGTAGAATGAACCATATACCCGATAATCGGCTGGCCTTTTCAGTAAAGATTTGATCCCCAGCGTTGGATCATTCAGCCGCTGGATCAGATTTGCGATGTTTGGGTCAGTGAGCAGGGCTTGTTCCAGCAAATTGCGCCTTGCATCATAGTTCGGCAACAATACCAAACGCGACCAGGTAGTGCCGGAAGATAATATTTTCCCCTTTTGCTCATTTATTGAATAAATAAATTGATCGAAATTCATATCGATTTTAAAGTACCTAATCAAATGATGAAATGAAAATTGACAAGCATATCTGCTCTAAAATTTTTCAGAGATAGGGGGGAGGATCATCACGAAAAAAATCTTATAAGTGTTGAAGTCCTATTCGTGTTAGTTATTTTTCAGCGCCGATCAGGAACATCATGATCATTGAAAGAAAACAGACTTATCCTAAACGCAAAGATCCTGCCATTGAATTTCCGTTGCGCTGCTATTAGAGAAATCAAATTAGAAACATGTGTAGGCAAAAGCTAGGGCTGCTGAGGAAACAGCTCATCGATTGGGGTTTGCGCCAGCTCGCTGAGAAATGTAGCGATCCGTTGGCATACCAGCGCCAAATACTGTCTTCCCTTTTCAGCGCTCGCTCGTGATGGATCGCCCACAGCGCAATGATCATTGAGATTTTTGAACCGACGACTGGTTTGAACCCATCCCCTTTTTAGGGCTTCAAATCGGAACGGACGAGCTGGGGCAGGTTTTGCCCTTGATAGCTCCACCAATTCAGGATAAATGGCTAATGCAACGGAGGTCTCGAACTCGCCAGCATGATCGTCTGGGGTTTCAAAAATCTCATCGTATTTATCCGATCCCACTTTCCACCAATTGCAAACGAACAAATGGACGTCCAGCTCGCATTGCAATTGTCGAACCAAAGGGGTAAAATCATTGCCCCCGTGCCCATTGAGAATGACGATCTTTCGAATCCCATGGTGCCGCAATGAACGAATAATATCGCGGAGCATGCCATCCAGCGTGGCTTGAGAAATATGGATCGCCAGCGGGAAGTCCAACAAATTGCAATCGACCCCATATGGGATCGCTGGCAAGCAAATGATGGAGCGGCACTCTTGCCAAGCCAGTTGACAGCTTTGTTGCGCCACATAGGAAGTGTGAAGAAAATCCTGCCCTTCTGGAAGATGATGATTGTGCGGCTCAATTGCACCAACGGGTATGACTGCCACCTCAAGTTTTTGTTTCGAGAGACGATCCAGATTCGTTTGTGTTAGATCCCATTCGTTCATCAATTGTTCACTCCTCAGATTTGATATCTTAACCGATTCGTCATGGTTGAATTTAATGATTTATTCAATTGAATGCAAGACAATTGCTTCAGCTCGTTCATGTTTGCTTTCAACGAAGCAGCGGAAGACTTTTTTCAATCAACGATTGATAGGTTCGAACATTTTATTAAAAGGATTGGTTGTAGAGATGAAACTAATTTCTGCCTTGATGGTTAGAAATAGCAACATGACAAAGCGGGCAAAAATTTTTTCATCGTGATGTGGGAAGCAGCGTATGGCCGAGTTGACAAGATTCGTTTTTCAATCGAGTTTAGTTGCCAAAACGGTTTTATTGATCTTGTTCGTTTTATCGGTGATTTCTTGGGGGATTATTATTGAAAAGGCAAGATTGTTCTATAAAATTGCCAAGGAGAACGAAAAATTCTCGCGGCTGTTCAAGCTGCGAGTGAAATGGAATGACCGATTTACCTTCAGTCGCGAATTCCAATATAGCCCAATTGCCCGCGTATTCCGAAAAAACGCCACAGATCTCAAAGTTTGGCTCGAGCAGTCTCTTGAACCCAATGGAACTGTGAATCTTTCAACGGATCGAACGGTAAGCAATCGACAATCCATTCCTTTGCGTCAGATTTTCGACGTCTCTATCGCTGATGAGATGGAGCTGTTGGAGCGTCGTTTGGTATTTTTGGGAACGACCGTGAGCGTTAGCCCATTTTTGGGATTATTTGGTACTGTCTGGGGGATTATGACATCGTTTTTGAGCATGGGCATGCGCGGCTCAGCCGATATATCAGCAGTTGGACCAGGGATTGCTGAGGCACTGATCACGACTGTGGCGGGCTTGGCTGTCGCGATTCCTGCGCTGGTGGCTCATAACTATTTCGCCAATCGATTGCGCCAGATTGCAAATGAAACCGAAAGCTTTTTTTCCAATTTGATGATTTCCATCGAAAGAGAGCGACCGCTGTGAAAAACGGAAGATATCGGATCATTTCTGAAATCAATGTGACTTCCCTAGTTGATGTGACCATGGTGCTATTGATCATTTTCATGATTACCGCACCGTTGATGCGAAGTGGCATCGATGTCGAACTACCAAAATCGACTGCCGATGATCTCAAGCCCTATGATGGCGTCGTGGTTACTCTGATGCGGGATGGAACCATCAAGTTGAACGATGCCAAGGTCAGGCTGGAAAATTTTGAAGTGAGATTATTGCAGCTTTATGCTACAAGTCGCCAAAAAGTGGTAATGCTTCAAGCCGATCAAGAAGTCCAATATGGCAAAGTCATTCAATTGATGGATCGAATCAAGGCGGCGGGGATCAACAATTTGGGATTAATTGTTCAACCTGAAAAAAAGCCATGAGAAACTCGGTGTTGTTATCTTTGGCATTGCATGGAATGCTAATGGTTTTATTAGTGTTTTGGCCGTCACGGCCAAAGCGCCCAACGAAACCGATCAATATTTATCCAGTGGAGTTGATCAGCGCGGCGCAATTGGTCGAAACACATGCTCCCAAAATTACGGAGACCAAAACAACACCGCCGCCGCCGAAGCCGAAAGAGCAAACCGTTCCAATCGCCAAAACAGCGCCCAAAAAACAGATGGAGAAGAAGAGCGAGCCACCACCTCCTCCAACCGCTCAGCAATCTGAAGCACCAGTTGCAGCAGGATCGAGCGGATTGAAAATTGATACCAAAGATTTCCCGTTCAGCTATTATCTGGCGATCTTGCAGAATCGGATCCAACGGAACTGGCAGCCACCTTATCAGCAAACCACTTTGCCCGAAAAACTGACTACAATGATTCGATTTCAAGTGCAAAGGAGCGGCAAAATTGTGAATGTCGTAGTGGAAAAATCATCGGGGCGATATCTATTCGATCAAGCAGCGCAGCGTGCTATCTATTCGGCAGATCCGCTGCCTCCGCTGCCGGATGATTTTGCGGGCGAATTTCTATCCGTGCACATTGAATTTGAGGGATTATAATGAATAATCGAATTCAGATCAGCCTATTCATTCTGTTACTGTTGGCGCTGGGTTCGCAAGCGCCAGCACAGGATGAAGTCTATTTGAAAATTCAATCCGAGGGATATAATAAGATCAATCTTATTATTGCCCCGTTTCGAGCAGAGGAGCAATTGGAGGCCACAGAACAGATCCGCGGTATTATGATCAATGATCTCACGTTATCAGGTTTTTTCAACATCATCGATGCCGCACAAACAATAATGGCTCTCGGCGATACAGGGACAGGAACTCAAGCGATAACCGGCGCGCAAGTCCAAGCAAGCTTATCTTATCGCAGCGATCAAATCAATCTGAAAGTGTTGTTGTCCGAACTTCCTAGCCAGCGCAAAATTTTTGAAAAAAAGTTTGAGGGTCAGCAGCAATCGCTGCGTTGGTTGGCCCATCAAGCGTCCGACGAGGTCGTTTATTACCTAGTGGGAGAAAGAGGGGGTGCAACGACGAAGATCGCCTTCATCAGCCAACAGGGCAATGGAAAAGAACTTGCAGTGATCGATTATGATGGGGCTGGATTTCAGCGACTCACATCATCTGGGGTTCTCAATTTATCGCCGCGATGGTCGCCACAAGGTGACAAAATCGTGTTCACGAGTTACATTATGGACAATCCCGACCTGCTAATTTTGCGATTGAGCGACAAGAAACCCTATCGGATTTCAAAAGAAGCTGGGTTAAACACATCACCAGCATGGTCCCCTGATGGCAAAAAGATTGCCCTTACGCTTAGCAAAGACGGCAATCCGGAGATCTATGTCATGGAGTACGCCAGCCGCAAACTGCAGCGATTGACCAATCACCCAGCCATTGAATCCTCGCCCTCCTGGTCACCCGACGGTCGGGAGATTGTATTCACCTCTGACCGAAGCGGCTCTCCCCAGCTCTATTTGATGGACGCGCAAGGAGGTAACATTCGCAGGCTGACTTTCGAGGGGAGCTATAACGAGTCGCCCGCTTGGTCTCCCCGCGGCGATCGGATCGCGTTCGTCTCACGAGACAATGGTCGCTTTCATATCTGCACCATTAGCGTGACGGGCGAAGATCTTTTGAAATTGACAGACGGGCCTTCGGATAATGAAAACCCGTGCTGGTCTCCCAATGGATTGCACATCGCCTTCGCATCGAACCGTGAGGGGAGATGGGATATTTACGTGATGAACTGGAATGGCACCCAACTTAGAAAATTGACGCGAACTGGTGGAAACACTTCGCCGACATGGTCGCCACGATTGACCCAAAATTGATCTGTCTTTTATAAATGGCTCGATTCATTAGTCAATTCATCTTTCATAAAAATTTTATAGGAGGAATTAGATATGAGAATCCATAAGATACTCGGACTATTATTGAGCCTGTTATTAATAATTACATGGGCTAGTTGTTCGAAAAAGGTGACCAAAACGGCTCCACAAATAGGAGAAACTAGCGCGCCTGCACCATCGCCCCCGCCTATTGAGAGCGAGCGACAGATAGCCCCAATAGACCTTGATGTCAAAGAAACCGCCGAAACTACGGAAGAAATCGTGTTCCAAGATATCAATTTTGATTTTGATCGGTATGATTTAACCCCACGAGCGCGCGATATTCTGGCCAATCATGCGCGGATCTTGAAAGAGAATCCGCAGATCAAGCTGACCATCGAGGGACATTGTGATGAACGAGGCACGATTGAATATAACCTGGCGCTTGGCGAGCGACGTGCCAATGCCGCAAAGGAATACTTGGTCAAATATGGCATCGACCCCTCCAGAATTCGGACCATCAGCTATGGCAAAGAACGGCCGCTGGATCCAAGAAGCAATGAAGAAGCCTGGGCCAAAAACCGTCGCGCTGCTTTTGTGATTCGAAATTAGCGAATATTGTTTTCTAAATCCAGCAAATCTCCTCGGAGGTTTACCGCGCTCCGAGGAGATTTGCTTTGTTTGAAAGAATGATATTCGAACGGTACTAAAAAATGAAGCATCAAATCACTATTTTCAGAATGTGTCTGATCGGATTGATGGCAGCACTGATGCTAAGCTGTGCGACTCGCAAAGAGATCGTCCAGTTCAAAGATGACACTGCCTATCTCCGATTAAAGTCGGATGCTCTGCAACAAGAAAATGCCGAGCTCAAGCGGATGCTTCAGGAATTGAACCGGCAATTAGCATCCCTTCAGGACGAAACGCGTCGCACCAAGGCCGATTTGCTGACCGAGATCGATCAACTTAAAAGCCAGATCCAGATCGTCTCCAGCCGATTGGAAGATAATACCTATCGCATGTCTCATCTGATCCAGAAACCTGGACCAGTAATGCCCCCGCCAGCAGCAAAGGATACGGCGAACGATGCCGCAGGTTCCGATGCTTCGATCATGAAAACCATTTTGAGCGATGATGATCCTTTGAAAATCTACAACGCAGCCTATCTTGATCTCTCCAAAAGGAATTACCAATTGGCCTTGCAAGGTTTTCAGCAATTTTTGCAGCGATACCCCCAAAGTGATCTGGCTGACAATGCTCAATATTGGATTGCAGAAGCCTATTACGCTCAGAAAGATATACAAAGAGCGATCGAGAATTTTAAGAAAGTGATTGAAAACTATCCCAGAGGGGATAAGGTCCCAGCTGCTTTGCTTAAGCTCGGATATTGTTATTTGACGCTCGATAATCAGGTGGAAGGCAAAAAATATTTGCGAGCGGTCATTGAGCGATTTCCCAATTCTGAAGAAGCACGGTTGGCACGAAATCGGCTCTCGTCGAATTGATTTGAAAATGCAGCTTGACCAAAAAATCAAATGTTAAATTAGGAATATCACTTCTGAGTGAGCAACTCAGAAAATTTCCAGAATTATCTATTTGAGTTGCAAAAAATACCTATCACCACCTTAACTCAATAAAGGAGCTAAACCATGAAAGCGCGAACCCTGCTGATTCTTATCTTGCTATTATCAACCTCTTCGCTTTATGCCCAAAAATTTGCTGGATTGGCATTGACGCCCCCCATGGGCTGGAATAGCTGGAATAAATTCGGCTGTGACGTAGATGAGAAGATGATCCGAGAAATGGCCGATGCAATGGTAGCTAGCGGTATGAAGGATGCGGGGTATCAATACATCGTAATAGACGATTGCTGGCATGGCGAGCGAGATGCACTCGGTTTCATTCAGGCCGATCCAGAGCGATTCCCCTCCGGAATCAAGGCGCTGGCTGATTATGTACATTCCAAGGGGTTGAAATTCGGCATTTACTCGGACGCTGGTTGGAAGACCTGCGCTGGTCGACCAGGCAGTCGCGGCCATGAATATCAGGATGCGATGAAGTATGCGGAATGGGGGGTAGATTATCTGAAGTACGATTGGTGCAATACTGAAGGATTAAACGCCGAGGGCGCTTATTTGACCATGCGAAATGCACTTTACGCCGCAGGACGGCCCATTGTATTCAGCCTATGCGAGTGGGGCAGCAACAAACCCTGGCTTTGGGCGAAGGATATTGGCCATCTATGGCGCACCACTGGCGACATTTCAGTCAGCTTCGGCCAAGATATAGATCACGGCACCTGGAAATCATTGAGCGTCATGTCCATCCTCGATTTGCAGGAGGGGCTGCGTGGCTATGCAGGACCCGATCATTGGAACGACCCAGATATGCTGGAGGTCGGCAATGGAATGTCGATTAGCGAAGATCGCGCCCATTTTTCGATGTGGTGCATGCTGGCCGCGCCGCTCATCGCTGGGAATGATCTGAGAAACATGTCCAAAGAGACGGTGGCAATTCTTACCAATAAAGAAGTGATTGCCGTCGATCAAGATTCTCTCGGCATCCAAGGCTTCAAATATTCAGCACAAGATAGTCTGGAGACCTGGTTCAAGCCGCTCTCAAAGGGCGCGTGGGCGGTCTGCTTTTTGAACCGCAGCATCGCTCCGAAAAAGATATCATTCACATGGAAAGACCATACCATAGTGGACGATTTCGCCAAACGGGAGATCGATTTCAAAAAGGCGAGTTTCAAGATTCGGGACCTCTGGGCAAAAAAAGATGTTGGGACAACGGATAAGCCCTTGGTCACCAAGGTTGGCGGGCATGATGTGGTGATGCTAAAATTAAGTCCTATTAAGTGATTTTTCATTTTAGCTTAATGCTCAGCTACTAAGGACAGTGAATCTGTTGCCAATGTCTTTAACGGTTCAAGCTGAGCGACAGGTAGGATAGAATTCGTTTCTCTATAAAAATAACCAAGGGATTTTCATTAAAATGAGGACGTATCATTTCATTTGATTATTCTATGTGAAGTGAATTTGCGCGAGTTTTCTCAGAGAACCGTCGCACAAGCCTCCCATCGCTTTAAGCGATAAAAATCAAAAAAGGAATATTGAAACTCAGGGATGCTTTTGGATGCATGGAGTCCCTTTAATTCAATATTCCTTTTTTTATTCGCTTCAAGTGTAAACGAGCTAATATCTGGATTCTCAGCGCAGAAAAAGCTCGGCCACTGGAATGATCGTCACGTTCTCTGGCTTGATGTTGAGCGGATAGCGCTCGATCTCTCGATCTTCCTGGAGCACCTCTGCGGGTTTTGGAGTAACATATTTCATAGGACTGGGGGCGTCCGCAATCAGTGCTTGCTTCAAGGCAATAGCGTTATTGGTTACAATAACGATTTTCAGGTTTTGATATTGTAAATGCCGTTTGATCGCAGCGTTGACCTGTTCCAACGTCAATCGATCAAGCATTTCAGGGAATTTTTTGAGATGATCTTGAACCCCATAAAATTTATCGTCCAACTGATACCCTAACCGCAATGATGTGGTTGGAGCGTAATGGAGATAGTATTTTTTGAGGAACTTTCTAGTCAATTCAAAATCCTGCTGAGTCATGCCGTTATCGACCAACTTTTGCAGCTCGCGAATAGCGGCACGAAGGGCGAAATGGGCAGCCTCGGTCTGGACAGGCCGGATCCAGATCTCAAAGATCTGTTGCCTTCGGCCCACATTCGGGGCGGGAAATTGTCGCGCCCATCCGTTGGGAAAGCATTCAATGTATGAATAATCACCATAATTCATCCCGCGCGCCTCACGGATGACCTGGTACAGGTGGCTGCTCGAGTTGCGATGCTCGCCAAACCAGGAATTAGCCAGCCATAGTGCATAGAAATCATCCTCACCTCGCAATACATCGATTGGAAATCCTATGGAGATGGCGCTGGAGCGAGTGTCCTTTTCGACCAGGATCACTTGCCGACCGTCGATCGGTAGGGGAGAGGGCTTCTCAACTGGAACTGGAGCCCCTTTCGGCAGTTTATTGAGCGCTTGTTTCAGCCGATGCACAAGCTCATTGTCAAATCCTCCACCAATGCCGATCACCAAATTGTCACGAGCAAAATATTTTTTATAGAAATTTTTTATATCATCCAAGGTGATCGACTTAACGCTTTCGATCAGCCCCGCTTCAGGGTGGCCGTAAGGTGTTTGCTTAAAAATCGCCTGATAGAGAACTTCTTTGCCGAGCGCTTCATCATTCGCATAACGCAAAGTCTTTTCGAGGTAATTGATCGTATTGCTCTTGATCCGCTCAAAGTCCTCGGGTTTGAATGCTGGGCTGATGATCGCCTGGGTGAACAGATCGAAATAGCGATCGAGATTATCCCGATGGATTCTCCCGCTGATCACGGTCATCTCCTTATCCACCGAAGCGCTATAGCTTGCAGCCATGGGATAAAGTTGTTCGAGGATCTGATCGTAACTATTTTGTTGCGTGCTTGCTTCAGTCAGCATCGCGGCGGTCAATTGGGCCAATCCTTCTTTGCCAGAGGGATCGTTCTGCGAGCCGACCTTGAACCAGATCGCAAACGAAATGGTCGGATCGGATGAAACCTTGAGCAGAACGGTTTGATCATTAAGTGAAGATCGACAGCCGGCATAGAGAAAGCCGAACAGAATAGCCATTGCAAAAACAATCATGGGAGATTTCATGACTTCTGCCCTCCTTTCAGCACCACGACGGTTCGTTTTTGTTCGACCAGCAAATTATTGGCAGCATCACGGATGTCGGCTGGCGTAACCTGTTCATAGGTTTCATAAAGCTGATTCACAGCCTCAATGTCACCAGTCAGGGCGATATAACGGGCCAAACTTCCAGCGACATCATCGGGCGTTTCTAATCCCATGAGGAAGCTGTATTTGAGCCGGCGCTTCAAATCGTTCAATTTCTGCTTGCTGACTGCTTCTTGCTTGAAATGTTCGATTGTCCGATAGATCTCATTCTTGATGTTGTCAATATCGTCCTCCCGCTTGATCATCGTCCAGATAGTCAGCAGTTGCGGATCTCGAGCTGAATTGAAATCGGCCGAAATAAATTGCACTCGCTGCTCGTTCAAGACCAATTTTTTATATATATCGCTGGTCTCGCCGAACGCCAAATCGCCCAAGAGAACGCAAGCTGCCATGGTTTTGCTCTTGGGGTCAAAAGCCAAGGATTTATAGGCGACGCAGAGGATCGGCAACGTCTCTCCGTTATAGGTGACATTGGCAGTACGTTCGGCCTGCTGTTCTGGTTCTGCTGGGATTTGCGGTGGAACATAGCCTGGTTTCCAATTTCCATAGTATTTTTTGACCAACTCCATTGTGCTGGCTGGATTAACATCTCCCACAATCACCAGGACTACGTTTTCTGGTCGATAATAGCGATTGAAGAAGGAGAGGCTATATTCGTACATCGTTGGCATCGCTTCGATATCCTGACGAAAGCCGATCGTCGTATGCTTATAGGTGTGGACATCAAAAGCGGTATCCATGAGCTTTTCCGAGAGCAAAAACCAGGGACTGGAGAGGCTCTTCAAATATTCGCCATGAACGGCCCCGGCCTCGGTTTTGAACGCTTGTTCTTCGTAGTATAAATTTTGAAAACGATCGCTTTCTAATTCCATAACCTTTTCGAGGTCCTCTGAAGCGAAGTTTAAATGATAACAGGTCAGATCATCAGAAGTGTAGGCATTGGCATCGGCACCCATCTCGGTGATGAGTTTATCATAAACCGAACCAGGGTATTTTTTGGTCCCCCGAAACATCATATGCTCAAAAAAGTGGGCGAATCCCGAATGCCCTGGCTCATATTCATCACGGCTACCCGTCCGAACGATGCTATAGTAGGCCACTAACCCCGGGCTTTCCATAGGAATGATGATCACCTTTAGCCCATTATCCAAAACCTTTTTATGATATGGATAGGGGAAGATCCCGCTGGCTTGCTCCGACTGAGCAGCCAACGCAAAAACATAAAACAGCAATAACAACAATGAGCTCATCATTACAGTTTTCATAATGAGTTTCATCCTCCTGGATTTCATCCAAAGATACACCAATTATGACTTAAGATTTGGTGATACTTAATTGAGCAGCTCCTTTGGTTCGTCCATGAGAGCCGCTATTCATAAAATTATTTCTCATAACTGAACGTGCCTTTTGAAACGATATCGGATGTCCATAATGCCAACCGATAAGAAGCGCAACATAAAATTGAAAATCATATTCGAATCGGTTTCAAAAATCTGTTCAAGAATTTTAAACGAAAACTGACAATGGCAAAAAGGATTTGTTGATGATTCCGATTCTTTGGAAAAGATCAGGTATTTTGAGGATATTAGTATCCCACTGCCCCCAAAATCGAATTGCACGAAAGCTTTTATTATGCAAAATCCGCCTCATAGATAATGGCTTAAAAATAACAAACCAGAAAAATAAATGCAAATGATTTCTTTCAATAAATGTGCTGTACATCAAGTTTTTTTATAGCAAGAATTTTAAATTATCAACAGAAAAGATAATCAACCAGGAGGACAAAGCCATGAAGAGAGCGCGAACGAAAAAAATTCTTGCTCTGGGGGGTATGATTATCTTGTTAATGGGTTTGACGACCTGTGAGAAAGAACCTACTAAGCCGGTTGCTGTGGCGCCCGATTTACCACCCGTAGAATCCTTGCAGGCCGATCTCTCCTTTTTCAAGCTGAATTCCAATTCAACTTTAAATAAAGCCACTCTTTCTAAAAGCAATTTTTTCGCAGCGGTTTTCCGAGTTTCCGCGATCAATCTTACGGTATTGGCAGCTTCGGCCGTTCCGACTGCTGTACTGACCGCGGCGCTCACTCAGCCAGCAGAATTAAAATCCGATGGAAAATGGCACTGGATTTTTCACGCCTCTGAGGGACCTCTGACCTTTAGTGTCGATCTAGCTGGGTGGATCGATACCCAAAATGGCGAGGCAGTGTGGGAAGCATATATATCAAGCAATGCCCATCTTCCACCGTTGGAGCATTTCCTCTGGTTCGAAGGACGGGCAAAAATCAGCAACAAAGAAGGATGGTGGACCTTTTATGACCATCAATCTCCCGATTCTCTCATTGCTACTCTAAAAGTTGAATGGGATTTGAGTGATGAAAACGATCGGGAATTGACCTTCACCAGGGTGAAAGTTGGATGTAAAAATTATGGAGATTATTTGAAGTACGGGATAGAATTGACGGATCATTTTTTGATTTACTACGATGCCTCGACAAATCGGACCAATACGATCTATTGGAATTCTGAGACACGGGCTGGATATATCGAGTGGTTCGATTATAACAATGGGCAAAAAAGTTATTGGGATGAATATTTTAATGATATATCGGGTCCTCCAGCATAGTTGAATCGTTTCATTCAACGACCAAAGCCCTGGTGCTAATCCCCTGATCGGTACCAGGGCTTTTTTATTTGGAGAGATCAAATCTGGTGAGCACACTCGGAGCTCCCGCATCGTCCTTTCAAATAGACTTCATTTTTTTTAAGGTCCGAAAACAAATTTTCCGCAAATAGAACAGACTGCCGGTATTTTGCGCACAAAAAGAGCAAATTTATTCTCGATGGTATCGATCCCTTTTGTAACGGTTTCATTTGATCAATGAATTTTAGAGGCAGTATGTTTTATAATATATCAAAAATCGACAATGCGAACAACTGGTGGTGGCGCTGGATGAATTGCACGTAGGCGTCCACCCATTATTTTTTAAAGAAAATCTCATTGGCCGTGGATGTCTACAGTCCACGGCCTTTTTAATTGGAAAGGCTGTGATCTAAAAGTAAGACAGCCTTTTTTATTTTCAGCCCTAAAAAAAGGAATAATGTATGAAGCTTAACCAATTATTGGATTCAAAAATCAGAATGAAATCGTTCAGCAAAAAATTTCTTGCTGACATGGATACTCCTGTATCCACGTATCATAAATTGAGCGATCAACCTTATTCATTTTTGTTGGAGAGCATGGAGGGAGATGGGCAGCGCGGCCGGTATTCGGTTATTGGAATGAAGCCTTTGCTCATATTTAAGCGACTATCCAATCATACTATTATTGAGAGTCCGCTTTCAGAGGATCAACTGGATTTAGGAGATGGAAATCCATTTGACCATTTGAAGTGGATATTGACCAAGTTTGAATTTGATCGAACAGCCTTATTTGAATGCGGTTTTCTTTGCGGGTATATCTCCTACGATGCGGTCAGGCATATCGAGCAAATCCCAGCCAAATCAAGGGTTGATTTGCAACTGCCTGAGATCCTTCTGGTATTGCCGACACAAATCATCATTTTTGATAATTTCAACCACACGCTTCAACTCATTATCCACTTTGAGGATGGGAGTGCGCCGAAGCAGTTAGCTGAACGTGCAGATGCTTTTTTTGAGATGACACTCAAAAAATTTTCTTTACATCAGCCGAGAATAAGGGAGATACAAGGGAATCCGAAAGCGTCAGCGCCTGGGGTATGGTTCAATATGACGGATGAAAATTATCTTCAGAGCGTCGTTAGAGCCAAGGAATATATCCGAAATGGGGATATTTTTCAGGTCGTCTTGTCGCGTCGATTTCACGGCTCGATCCACTGTGGGGGATTCGATGTTTTTCGGATGTTGCGGTTGATTAATCCCTCCCCGTACATGTTCTACCTCAATTTTAATGGATTGGAACTTGTGGGGTCATCACCAGAGACCATGGTCAAATATGACGGTTCTCGAGTAATGGTTCGACCCATTGCCGGAACACGCCGGCGCGGGCAAACACCAGATGAGGATCGCAAGATCGCGGCAGAACTGTTACACGACGAAAAAGAGCTGGCTGAACATGTGATGCTGGTAGATCTGGGGCGCAATGATATTGGCCGGGTTGCTCGATATGGAACTGTGAAAGTGGACGTGTTGAAGCATGTGGAGAATTATTCTCATGTCATGCACATCGTTTCCACTGTGACAGGTGAATTACAGCCAGGATTCGATAGTGTCGATGTATTTAAAGCCTGCTTTCCTGCTGGAACGGTCACTGGTGCGCCGAAAGTCCGTGCCATGGAGATCATTGATGAACTGGAAACGACGCAGAGAGGCTTTTATGCGGGTGCGGTCGGTTATTTTGATTTTTGCGGAAGGATGGATACCTGTATAGCTATTAGAACAATGTTGATCAAAAATAAAATCGCATACTGGCAAGCTGGAGCAGGGATCGTCGCTGATTCCGTGCCTGAAAAAGAGCTTGAAGAAACAGGGAATAAAGCACGAGCATTATTCAAGGCCATTTTAATGGCAGAGGAGGCTCATGATGATTGCCGTGATTGATAATTATGATTCGTTCACCTATAACTTAGTTCAGTTCCTCGGTTGTCTGGGGCAACAAATTGAAGTCTATCGCAATGATCAAATCACGATTGCCGACCTTGAGCGGTTGGCTCCTGATCGGATTGTCATCTCTCCAGGGCCAGGTTGGCCGAAAGATGCGGGCATCACGATGGGGGTGATTGAGCATTTTGCTTCAAGGATCCCAATTTTGGGAGTTTGTTTAGGTCATCAGGCCATTGGTCAGGTGTTCGGCGGTAAAATTGTGCTAGCGCCCGAAATGATGCATGGAAAATCTTCGAACATTTTTCATGAAGAAAGGGGTATTTTCAAAAATGTGACAAATCCGTTCAAAGCCGGGCGTTACCATTCATTAATGGTTGCTCCTGAGTCACTACCAGAGACACTCAAAATTACGGCGCGTACGGATGATAATGTGATCATGGCGATAAGCCATAAGACCTATCCTACCGTAGGCGTCCAATTTCACCCCGAATCAATTTTAACAGAGCAGGGAATGCTAATTTTAGAAAATTTTTTGTATCTTTAGATGAGGAGTCAGCTCATGGAATTTGCAACTTATTTAGAAAAGCTAATTAGAAAGCAGTCGCTGAGTGAATCGGAAGCTTATGATGTGATGATTCAGATATTAAGCGGCAAATATTCCAATGAAAAAATCGCAGGATTATTGGTGGCTCTCCGTGCCAAAGGCGAAACGTCTGCAGAGGTGAGTGGCTTTGTCAAAGCGATGCGTGAGTTATCTGTCCGAGTCGAGACTCCTTTGCCAGTGGTAGATACCTGTGGAACTGGAGGAGACGGAGCGCACACGTTCAATATTTCAACCGCTGCTGCTTTTATTGCTGCTGGTGCGGGTGTTCCTATTGCCAAGCACCATAATCGTTCTGTCTCCAGCAAGTGTGGGAGCGCTGATGTGTTAGAGGCGCTGGGCATTGATATTTTGATGCCTCCCGAAAAAGTAAAAATGGCTATTGAAACGATTGGGATCGGATTTTGTTTTGCGCCGCTGTTCCACCAATCGATGAAATTTGCTACTGTGCCCCGAAAAGAATTAGGGATCCGAACTGTATTTAACATGCTTGGTCCTTTATTGAATCCGTGTTCGGCAAAGCGACAGGTTATCGGCGTTTTTGCAGATGATCTGACAGGCTTTTTTGCCGATATTCTCAAGCAATTGGGAAGCGAGCATGTCTTCATCGTCCACGGCGAGGATGGTCTGGATGAATTGACTTTATGTGGCCGAACCCTGGTCACAGAGCTAATTGGCGATCGAGTATCGTCGCAATTTGTCAGCCCTGAGGATTTCGGTTTCCAACGAGCGAGATCGGGAGATCTGCTGGGAGGAAATGCATCCGAAAATGCCGTGATTTTAAAAAATCTTCTTTATGGTGAAAAAGGTCCCAAGCGCGATGCAGCGGTATTGAATGCAGCTTTAGCAATTGTCTGTGGCGGGTTAGCAAATTCAATACATGAAGGAATTCAAAAAGCGCAAGAATCCATTGATTCTGGGGCGGCCATAGAGAAATTAGAACAGCTAAAGCATTTTTCTCAAGGAGGAAAGAAATGAATCTTTATCATATCGTGCAAAAGGTTAAAGAACGAATACGTGAACAAAAGAAAATAGCTCCCATGGAATGGTATCAAAGTCCAAGATTTCCCCATCAGAATCCGAATTTATTCAAACAGGCGTTCGAGCAGCCTGGAATTCAATTAATTGCGGAAATCAAAAGGGCTTCCCCAACAGCGGGAACGATTACCAAGGATTTTGATCCCGCTGCCATCGCCTTGGATTATGCCACTGCGGGCGCGGCCGCTATTTCCGTCGTCACAGAACCCGATTTTTTCCAGGGCTCTTTAGAAATTTTGAACAAAGTTCGCCAGGTTGTCTCAATCCCCTTATTGCGCAAAGATTTCATCATCGATCCATATCAAATCTATCAAGCGCGATATTTTGGAGCGAACTGCGTTTTGTTGATTGCAAGCATTCTTTCAGACGACGAACTGAAAGAATTTTCTAAATTAGCCGCTGACTTGCAGATGAATGTGCTCCTTGAAATTCATGACGAACAGGAATTGGATCGGGCATTACCAATTGAAACCGCCATAATTGGAATTAATAATCGAGACTTAAAGACATTTCAAGTCGATCTCCACACCAGTTTTCGATTGATAGAAAAGATCCCCTCGGATCGGATTGTGGTGAGCGAAAGTGGCATCAAAGATCATCATGAGGTCAAAGCATTGGAACAGGCTGGCTTCAAGGGAATTTTAGTGGGGGAGTTTCTTATGAGGCTTAATGATAAGAGACATGGTGTAGAATCCCTCCTTGGCAACACGCTTACGCAAAACAAGAAGAAAGATCATTTCGACCCGCCAGTGGCCGAAGAGAGACCTGATTAATGAATTAATCGTGTGAGAAATGCACCTTTGTCAGTTTGCTTGGTTCTGTTAAAAATGATATAAAGATTTCGTTCTGCGAACTTCTACATGATTAGAGCTCTGCAAAATAATAAAAGCGAGTCATTACGAGGAGCAAAGCTACGGAGCAATTTTTGGTTTTTGACGATTGATGGGATTCTTCGCTGCGCTCGGAATGACTTGATTCTCTGTTTTGAAGAAGTCTATTTAACATGATGAAAAAGGAATGGATTATGCTTTTTGTAAAAATATGTGGCATAACCAATATTGATGATGCCCTGTTAAGTGCGGAATTGGGCGCTTCGGCGGTGGGATTCGTTTTTGCTCCCAGCAAACGCCGCATTTCCGCTGAACAAGCCAGACATATCATTTCTCACCTACCGAAGGACATCGAAAAAGTTGGTGTTTTTGTGAATGAATGCCCAACGAATATTTTAAACCTTGCTAATTACGCAGGTCTCACTTGTGTTCAACTTCATGGCAATGAGAGCCCAATGATGTGCGAATTGTTGGGAAAATATCTGCCTGTGATAAAAGCAGAGAAAATCACCCCCGAGGGCCAGTTCATGCACAATTTGGATCTTTCCGCATGGAAAATCTTATTGGACACGCATGTTCAAGGGATCCATGGTGGCAGCGGCAGGACATTCAATTGGGAAGCTTTGATCCAATTAAATCTGAGCAATATTATCATTGCTGGTGGGCTTGGGCCAGAGAACATCGAAGCGCTATTGGCCAAGGTTCAACCTTTTGGCGTGGATCTGTCCTCGAGTTTGGAGGCTTTCCCTGGGAAGAAAGATCCGATGAAATTGCAGCTCTTTTTTTATCGGTTAAAAAGAAACGATCTTTTGCGTTGATATATGGAGGATGCAAATAAAATGGACCTATTTAAATTTGAACACGGCCGAGAAGGCTATTACGGTGAATTCGGTGGTGCGTTCATACCCGAGATTTTGCGCTCCCCCATCATGGAATTGCGCCAGGCGTTGCAAGCTGCCAAAGATGATCCAACCTTTTGGTCTGAATTTGTGGCGCTGATGAAAACGTATTCTGGTCGGCCAACACCCATTACTTACCTGGAAAATCTGACAAAGTATCTGGGTGGGGGAAGGATCTATGTGAAACGGGAGGACCTTAATCACACGGGTGCGCATAAGGTGAATAATGTGATGGGGCAGGGATTAATTGCCAAGCGTCTTGGAAAAACCAGAATAATTGCTGAGACTGGCGCCGGACAACACGGTGTTGCAACAGCAACCATGGCTGCACGGTTCGGTTTTGAATGCGTGATTTATATGGGAGAAGAAGATGTCCGTCGTCAACGCCCGAATGTTTTCTGGATGGAACAACTTGGCGCTCAAGTGGTCCCGGTGCGGGATGGCTCGAAAACCCTGAAAGATGCAATCAACGAGGCGATGCGGGACTGGGTCACCAATTTCGATACGACCCATTATGTGCTTGGCACCGTTTGTGGACCTCATCCATTTCCAGAGATGGTGGCCTGGTTCCAATCGATCATTGGTCGCGAAGCGAGAGAGCAAATGATCCAAATAGCTGGGGAGCTGCCGTGTCGCGTATATGCCTGTGTCGGTGGCGGGTCGAACGCCATCGGCATTTTTCAGGGATTTTTGGACGACCCTGTTGAACTGGTTGCTGTGGAAGCTGGAGGAAAGGGATTACAGAGTTCCAAACATGCAGCTCGCCTGGCAAGCAACCATGGCTCAGTTGGGGTAGCACAAGGCTATAAGACCTATTTTCTGCAGAATGAAGATGGTCAGATGCTCGATACCTACTCCGTGGCAGCAGGGTTGGACTACATCGGTGTCAGTCCCATCTTCAGCTATTTGGCTCAGATCGGCCGAGTTCGCTTTGAGGCTGCAACGGATGAGGAAGTTGTCGCCGCCTTCCAACTAGTCATGAAAAAAGAGGGATTGATTCCAGCGTTAGAGAGCGCCCATGCCTTTGCATTAGCTTTGAAAGAAGTACCGAAAATGAAGCCAGAAGAAACGATTTTAATCAACCAATCAGGGCGTGGGGACAAAGATATTTTCACTGTGGCAGAGGCGTTGTCTGATAAAAATTGGAAAGAATTTATTAAGCAGAGAGCAAAGAATTATGAGAGTTGATGAATATCTTCGGGAGCGGCTAAAACGCAAAAGAATTTGCCTAATGACACATATCATTGTTGGTTATCCATCATTCGAGGCGAACTTGAAAGCGTTGGAAATCATGGCCGAGAACGATGTGGACGTTGTGGAGATTCAAATGCCGTTTTCTGAACCGATCGCAGACGGCCCGATCTTTGTTCGTGCCAATCAGATGTCACTTCAGCGTGGGACAACGGTAGATCAATATTTCCGATTTATGGAGAAAGCAACCGCCCGGTTCGACTTCCCTCTGCTGATGATGGGATACTATAACCCTGTTTTCAAAATGGGAGAGGCAAATTTTTTAGATCGCCTTCAATCATCAGGTGGGAGAGGGTTTATCATCCCAGATTTGCCAATTGAGGAGGGTCGCAATCTATTTGATAGAGCAAAGCAAAAGGGCCTGGCAGCGATCCCCCTCATGACGCCCAGCTCCACTGAGCAGCGGCTCAAGGAGCTCGGCAAAGCTGGAAGTGGATTTGTCTATGTAGTGGCGCGGAAAGGTGTGACAGGGGAACACACCAAATTTGAAGATGATTTTGCTGATTATGTTCAGAAATGTCGCCGCGCAACAGAGCTGCCATTAGCAGTCGGATTTGGAATTTCACAGAAGCAAGACCTGGATTTTCTCGTCAATCACGTCGAAATGGCCATTATTGGAACTCGCATCTTAGAAATATGGGAAAATAATGGTGAAGAAGGCCTTCAAGCTTTTCTTCAAGAAATAAAACAATACTTGGAGCGCTTATGTTAATCGTCATGCATGTCAATTCGACACAAGAGCAAATTGAAAAAGTCAAACAAAAAATATTAGATTTGAATTTGCAGCCCCATGTCATCCCGGGTCAGTCCCGTTGTGCAATTGGCATTACTGGGAACAAAGGACCCATTTCACCCGAGCATTTCAAGGGTCTGCCTGGCGTGGTACAATGTATTTCTGTGACTAAGCCCTACAAACTCGTCAGTCGTGAGATTCGGCAGGAAAATACAGTGATTGACCTGAAGGATGTCCAGATCGGCGGCGACAAAATCGCCATTATTGCAGGCCCTTGTTCGGTAGAGACCGAAGATCAAATTTTCACCATCGCCCATCAGCTTGCAAAGATGGGGATCAAAATCTTTCGAGGGGGAGCTTTCAAACCTCGAACTTCCCCATACTCATTCCAAGGATTGGGGAAAAAAGGATTGGAGCTTCTTGCGCAAGTGAGGCGAGAAACGGGAATGAAGATCATATCAGAATCTGTCGATGCTGAGACATTGGATCTGGTCACAGAATATGCAGACATTATCCAAATTGGCGCAAGAAATATGTATAATTACAGCTTGCTTAAACGGGTAGGGAAAATAGCCAAACCCGTCCTATTGAAACGGGGATTTTCAGCCACATTGGAAGAATTTTTAATGGCAGCAGAATACATTCTCGATGAAGGGAATTTTCAAGTCATTTTGTGTGAACGCGGCATAAGGACCTTCTCCGATTATTCACGCAATACGCTGGATATGAACCTGATTCCTGCGATCAAGCAATTAAGCCACCTGCCAATTATTATAGACCCCAGCCATGCCAGCGGCGATCGCAATTTCGTCCTGCCGTTAGCCCGTGGAGCAATCGCCGTGGGTGCCGATGGTATCATGATTGAAGTCCATCATGATCCAGAGAATGCACTGAGCGATGGTGCTCAATCGCTCTATCCAATGCAAGTGAAAATACTAATGGAGCAGATTCAAGAAATCGCTAAAATAATTCGATGAAAATGTGCTATGCTGTTGAATGGTCAAAAAAATGGTTGAAATCATTATTGCCCCAGTTCTGGGGCTATTTTTTATTACTTGACCTGTCGTGTAGTAAAAAAATAACCTGACACATGCCACACTTAATTTCATCAATCTTAGTGTTAGAGCTTTTTCGTTGTTACAGATTCATTTTAAAGCATTATCATGTGAAACCAGCTTTCATAAATCAAATAGGCTTGGAAAAGCTTATGCTCCGCGCTCCAAGCTGTATTCTCCCTGCACCATGCCCTCGTTTCACACCTTTCCACACCGTTCCCGCACAAAATCCTTCAGACTCGTCAGCGGCATGGGATATTGCTTGAGCGTCTCGGTCATGTCAAACGTCTGATCCGTCGTGTCATAATTAATCCCAGCCTTAGCCAGCTCCCTCCCAATTTGCGTGGCAAAATCGATGACGCTGTTAACCGACAACTGCTTGCTGATAACTTTCTTAGCAAGCCTCATTCCTCCATAATATGCCATGGCAATAAACAACCACCCCTCATTGATTTTGTAAATGGTGCGAATATTGGGATGATCCAGCGCTAAAGCACTCTGTGCTTCTTGAATGAAGCGATCTTTTGCCTCGCGACCGCGAGTCAATTTTGGGAGGAGAAATTTGAGAGCGACAATTCGTTTAAGTTCCAGCTCCTCGGCTTTGTAAACGACGCCCATCCTGCCTTCACCAAATTTCTCAACTATTCGATAATGAAATACGATCTGACCGATTGTGACATATTTCGCTCCCTAAAACGAAACAAGGCATAACCATCTTGCTGGCCATGCCTTGAAAGAATCTCTCCCCTCAAATTCCATGTGCTTCTGCTGTAAGGCCATTTTGATTTAAGGAGGCCACTGATTCCATCGCTTGGAGCGATGGAATCAGTATCGTTATTTGAACGTTGCCACTGCCCGATCCACGGTTTCGTAGGTATCGAAAACCGTAATCAATTTGGTGATCATCAACAGGCTATTGATTTTCTCAGTTGCACCAGCTATTTTCAATTGCCCTTCGGCGTTAGTCACGGATGTAAGGCAGGAGATCAACATGCCCAGGCCCGAGCTATTGAGCCATTTGACGTCGGAAACGTCGATAACGATTTTCTTGATCCCATCGCCTAACAAGCTTTTCACCTTTTCATGCACCTCTTTGGTCTCGTCGCCGCCCATCAATTTCCCGCTGACCTGAAGAACAGCCACATCGCCTTGGATCTTTTCTTTAACTGCCATTTTTCCTCCCAGAGTTTTTTCTTGATTTAATTAGAAAAAATATTGCTTTTTAATATATGAAACTAATCCTTCAATGTCAAATAGAAATTTTGCAATGCAAGATATTCTCCCACAGAACTGTAATTCCACAGAAATGGCTTTCTTGCTTTTTTAATTCTTTGGGATGCTATTTCTGAGGTCAAAAAAGATTTTGCCATTTGATCAAACTTTAAACCAACTAAATACTAATTCCCGAATTACCTAATTACCCAACCTGGACAAGCCAGAACCAAAAAGATGCTTGACCGCTAATTACGCGAATTAAACCAATTTGGCTAATTGTTAATTTGCGCAATTTGAAAAATTAGCGGAATTCGCGGTCAAAATATTTTTGCCCAGTGTACAACAATTTTACCATTTGGGAACTCATTACCCAGTTACCCAGTTGCCTTTATGGCAATCACCAACACATCATCGGTCTGCTTCGCCTTGCCCATAAAAGCAGCCAATGAGGATTTTACATTTTGAATCACCGCATCGGCCGATTTTGACGCTACTTCTTCGACAGCCTGAATCAACCTGCTTTCTTCAAATAACTCCTGATTTTCATTGATCGCCTCGGTCACACCATCGGTGTAAATTAAAAAGAGATCGTTGCGCTGCAAGGGAATCTCTTTCACGTCATAATCACATTGTTTGATCAGATTCAAGGCGCGGCCCTTCAATTCGACCAACTGGCAGGATCGGCTCGGGCTATTATAATGCACGATGGGATTATGTCTTGCATCGGAGATCCGTAGCAGTTTTTTATTGACATCAAGATTTTTTGATTTGAATGTAAGTCTTGAAACACGATAGCGTATTGCATTTAATCATGATTATTGTCATGATCCCATTTGTGCTAAACCCTGAGGCAATAAAGCATTCGGTTTTGCGTTCTAGCCAGTTTTTAACACCCGACGACATCTATCAGAATCAATCGGTGATGAATGGCAATCGAATCATTACAAGCGCACCACCTGAGACAAAAGTCCCATTTTTAGGACTCCTTTTTCTTTTCAGTAATTGATTTTGGTGAGACAATCCCACCGGAAACGACTAACTTCAAAGCGGTTTCAATTGAAATATTAACCCTAATGATTTCCTTTTCTGGTACTGCGACAATGAACCCAGTGGTAGGGACCGGTACGCTGGGAACATAGACATTGACTAAAGTCTCTGAACCTTCAAGATTTTTTCGTTCGACAGTGCTCGTAATAAATCCATAGGAATAAATCCCCTTGCGCGGATATTCGATCATAACAACTGCTTTAAACGATGTCCGATTCGGCACAGTCACAGCTTGCATCAGTTCTTTGGATGCATTGTAGATTTTATTGACGATTGGGATGCTTGAGATTATTTTTTCGGTATACTGGAGAATTTTTTTCCCCAACAAATTGCTCGCTAACAGTCCCATGAATAAGATGAGAAGAATCGTAACCAAAATACCAATACCAGGAATATGAATGCCGAATAAACGCTCAGGTAACGTCCCTACCAATCCGTCAATCGCCTTCAAGAGAAATTTTAAAGCGAGGAAAGTTGCAATTATCGGGACGGTCACAAAAAGTCCCGAAATAAATTTGCTCCGCAGATATCTGAGTATGGACCTAATTTTTGATCACCTCCTTCATGCATCACAAGATCTTGCATCATGAGCGTGCTTAGATCTTTCAATAGCAGCGCTCCTGTGAATCCTCTGAATTTTTATTAAATCACCAAAAAAGTTGCTGCCATGGTTATTCTATGGAGCTTCAAGACTGTACTTCTAAGGAAGCATTCTAACTTACCAGTCTCGCGTTACTAAAATTTTTATTTAACTGAAAAATTACATCAAAAGCAATCAAAATGAATTAAGATTAGCCTGTGTTCAAAATTTTATTTTTTGATTTGTTTGGAACTCATCTCTTACACTATTGTTGGTGGCATTTTGATCATTTTTTAGGGTAGAATACTGAAAAATTTTTGGAGAAAGGGTCCATCGATCGAACAAAAAATTATTTTTGCTGTTTAAATAAAAAAATGGGAGAGAATATGTTCAAGAAATATCAATGGAATCTGCTGCTGATTGTCCTTTCTGTCTCTATGGTCGGATTAATTTTATTTGACCTCGTTTTTTATCATAGTATCAAGCGCTATTTATTCGATCTGATTTTTAATGAGATGCGGATAAAAACAGAATTGGCGCTCAGCATGTTTGATGAGCATCGAATTGGCAATCTGAACGAATGCGAAACGGCTTGCTTTGAAATTTGTTATCGCATCAGAAGGATTGTCAATGCGCGAGTGACGATTATCGATTCCAACGGAAGGGTGATCGCTGATTCTGATGTCGCCAAGGATCAAGTTAGGCAGATGGATAATCATTTGAGCCGTCCAGAAATTCAACAAGCCAAGGAGACTGGTATTGGTCAGAGTTATCGGATGAGTGACACGGTTCATCGGAAGATTTTCTATACCGCTTTCCCGATCAAATTCCAAGGGAAACTCTCAGGTTTTTTGCGATTGGCTTATTATGATCAACGGTTTGAGGAGTCCCTTTCCAATATCGTTACGCTCATCGTTGCAGCCAATATCGTTGGTTTGATAATTTTGGTGCTGCTGTCGTATTTTTTTAGCCGGGTCGCTGCAGCACCAATTACTTCGATTTTGAAGGTTGCCCAGAAAATTGCTAATGGTGACCTAGAGAGATCGTTCCCTATTGGCAGGGTAGATGAAATAGGTACATTATCTCTGATCTTCAATGATCTTACCGATAAATTGAAAAACCAGATCCGACAAATTTCGCACGAGCGATCGAAATTGGAAGATATACTATCCAACCTTGATGCTGGGATCATTGTTCTGGATCACCAAAAACACATTATCCATGCCAATCCTCGAATTTTTCAAATGATGAAATTTGATTATGCGAGTATTGACCATAAAAATTTGCTTGAGATCATCCGAGATGAGCCACTGATCGTCGCAGTGGACCAGGCGATGAAAGAAAAAACGAAAATTGCTGGAGAGTTTGAACGTCTGGTCGATCAACAGAAGGTATTTTTTAGCTATATTGTGACTCCATTTTGGCTGGCTGAACTTGGGGATAATGGCGCGTTGGTTCAGTTGTACGATATCACAGCGGTCAAGAAATTGGAGGCAATTCGGCGAGATTTTGTAGCAAACGCCTCTCATGAGTTCAAAACGCCGCTAACTTCGATCGTGGGTTATACTGAAACTTTGCTGGAGGGGGCAGTAGAGAATCGAAGCGATCGCATCAGATTCTTAAGACGAATCAGGGAACAAGCCCAGAGATTAGAGTTTCTTGTCAGCGATTTGCTTAAACTCTCAGAGCTCGAACGCGAGCAACCTCTGGAACTGAAACCCACGGATTTGAGTGCTATTATCAAGGATATTGTGGACGATTTTAAAACATCAGCACAACAAAAAAATATCGAATTAACATTTGATGTCCCGCCGCAGGTGCGAGTGCTGGCTAATGAAGATGGCATCCGTTCCGTGCTGAACAACTTGGTTGACAATGCCATTAAATATACGCTTCCTGAAGGCAAAATACAGGTCCGGGTTTCTAATACGGGTACAAATAAAATCAAAGTAGCAGTGATCGACAATGGTATTGGCATTGATCCCAAATATCACGATCGCATCTTTCAGCGGTTCTATCGGATTGATAAAGCCAGATCCCAAGCGCTGGGTGGTTCAGGCCTGGGATTGGCGATTGTGAAACATATCGTGGAGCGACATGGTAGCAAAATCTACATTGAGAGCGCTCTGGGGAAAGGCAGCACATTCTGGTTTGAATTAAAAAAAGTTGAATCGTAAGACATGAAAACATATTGGATAGAGGATCAAAATCTATTGGCGCTTATAATTGAGAGATCTCATCACCTATTCAGCTTGCATCAAATTTTGCAGCCATGAGAGTCGAACAGCAGGCAAAGTTCTACTTTGTGCCGAAACGATCCCGGTCCCTGTGGCAGCGGCAAAAATTCAAAAAATGTTATGGATAACTCCAACGAGGAGATTGGCAGAATGAAACGTCGACAATTTATTAAAACCACCAGCCTGGCGATCGCTGGTGCTTCTTTCCCAGCCAGCAGTGCCTTTTTCCGATATGCGAGGCGCAAAAAGCCGAACATCATTTTCATCCTGGCGGACGATCTGGGCTATGGCGAGCTGGGTTGTTATGGTCAACAAAAGATACGAACGCCCAATATTGATCGGATGGCAGCAGAGGGCATGAGGTTTACGCAGCACTATTCTGGTAGCCCAGTGTGCGCGCCATCGCGGTGTGCTCTGATGACTGGGAAGCATACCGGCCACGCCTATATCCGCGGCAATGATGAAATGACCGAGCGTGGCGATGTGTGGCACGATCCAAACATCGAAGGACAACGCCCGCTCCTGCCTGGAACAGAGACCATCGGCAGAATGATGCAGCGAGCCGGTTATGTCACAGCGGCAATTGGCAAATGGGGTTTAGGTGGCCCAAACGATTCCGGCCATCCCAATCAGCAGGGATTTGACTTCTGGTACGGGTATCTTTGCCAGCGTCTGGCACACAACTATTATCCCGCGCATCTTTGGCGCAATAGTCAAAAGGAGATTCTAGAGGGCAACAGTTACTTTTTCCCGCATCAGCCTTTGCCCGCGGATCGCGATCCAAGAGATCCCGAATCTTATAAAATTTATGTTGGCCGACAGTATTCGATGGACTTGTTAGCCCGAGAAGCACTGTCGTTCATCCAGGCTAATCGGGATAAACCGTTCTTTCTGTATCTGCCATTCACAATCCCGCATCTGGCTCTCCAGGTGCCGGAGGACGCGCTGGCCGAGTACGAGGGCAAATTTCCTGAAACGCCCTATCTTGGTGGTAGTGAAAACGGTTATCTCCCAAATCGTACGCCCCATGCTACCTATGCTGCCATGATCACGCGATTGGACCGGGAGGTGGGAAGAATTTTGGACTTGCTGAAGGTGTTGCAACTTGATGAAAACACGTTGATTTTCTTTTCCAGCGACAATGGTGCTGCCTGGCCGCATGGCGGCGCTGATCCCGTCTTTTTTAATAGCAATGGTGGACTAAAAAATTACAAGGGATCGGTGTACGAAGGCGGCATCCGTGTCCCGTTGATCGCCAGGTGGAAAGGCAAAATTAAGCCCGGCACAATTTCTAATCACATTTCGGCCTTTTGGGATTTTTATCCCACATTAGCTGAAATTATTGGAGCAAAAGTGCCAGCCGATATCGATGGCATCTCGCTGCTGCCGACCTTGCTGGGCAAACCCCAAAGAAAGCATGATTTTCTCTACTGGGAATTTCAAGGACAACAGGCCATTCGCATCGATCGTTGGAAAGCTGTTCGGCTGGGGCCTGATCAGCCGGTTGAATTATATGATTTAGAAAGCGATCCGGGCGAGAAGAATAATGTGGCCAATCAGTTTCCTGACAAAGTCGAGGAAATGATTAACCTGCTAAAATCGGCCCGCACCGAATCGGAACTGTTTCCATTATCAAAGAGCCAATAAAATCCTTCACGGCTGACCAATCGGTTGGGGAATTTGGTCGGGCAACAAGCATTCAATCCTCTCGAATTCCGAGAGGAATTCAATCAAAGAATAGCATTCATGTCCCAAACAAAAACATCTCGACGGGAATTTTTGAAGCGCACCGGCCTGGGGGCTTCGGCGCTCATGATACCTTCGGTATTGTTAAAATGTGGCAGAGCCCACCGTCCCAATATACTATTTATCATGACGGATGATCACGCCTACCAGGCCATCAGTTGCTATGGCAGCAAGATCAATCAAACGCCCAACATCGATCGATTAGCCGACGAGGGGATGCGTTTTGCCAATAGTTTTGTCACCAATTCCATCTGTGCGCCAAGTCGGGCCGTAATGCTCACTGGAAAATACAGCCATATCAATGGGCAGATCGACAATAGGGTGACGTTCGATGGCAGTCAGGTGACTTTTCCGAAATTGCTGCAAC
Source organism: candidate division KSB1 bacterium (assembly GCA_034506395.1). Classification (NCBI taxonomy): domain Bacteria; kingdom Pseudomonadati; species Candidatus Zhuqueibacterota bacterium. Next base: position 125,959 of record JAPDPQ010000010.1, read on the forward strand.
AGGCCGGCTATCAAACCGCGGTCATCGGCAAATGGCACTTGAAAAGCGATCCCACCGGCTTTGATTACTGGAGTGTGCTGACAGATCAGGGACAGTATTATAATCCCGATTTCATTGAAATGGGAATTAATAAAAATTATACTGGTTATGCCACAGATCTGATTACCGATTTCAGTCTCGATTGGTTGGATCATCGTGACAAAGGCCGTCCCTTTTGTCTGCTGTTGCATCATAAAGCGCCGCATCGCAACTGGCAGCCAGATGAAAAACATCTGATGATGTACGAGGACATCGAAATTCCCCTTCCTGAAACTTTTTTTGATGATTACAAAACTCGCAGCGCTGCTGCCCACCAACAGGAGATGACCATCGCCCAGCATACGAATCTAGCGTATGATTTGAAAGTGCCGGCAGAGGGCGATTCCACCAGTTTGAAGGACCTGGAACTGGCGTTTTTCAACGATTTAAAACGAATGACCCCGGAGCAACGACAGGCCTGGGATGCGGCCTATAATCCTAGAAATGATGCGTTCAGAAAGGCCAGCTTACAAGGCAGGGAACTAACGAAATGGAAATATCAACGATACATCAAGGACTATCTGCGCTGCATTGCTTCGGTGGATGATAATATTGGTCGGGTGCTGGATTATTTGGCAGATAAGGGATTGGCGGACGATACGCTGGTGGTTTACACCTCGGACCAGGGCTTTTATCTAGGTGAGCATGGCTGGTTCGATAAGCGTTTCATGTACGAGGAGTCGCTGCGCATGCCATTGATCATGAGATATCCGCAGGCAATCCGCCCCGGAACTGTCAACCACGATCTGGTGCTGAATCTGGATTTTGCACCGACATTTGTAGATTTTGCTGGTATGAAAATCCCTCACGACATGCAGGGGCAATCGCTGCGGATGCTTTTGAGTGGTCGCACCCCGCAAGGCTGGCGAGATGCCATTTATTATCATTATTATGAATATCCGGGCTGGCACATGGTAAAACGCCATTATGGCATCCGCACCAAACGCTATAAACTGATCCATTTCTATTATGACATCGATGCCTGGGAGTTTTATGATCTGGAGCAGGATCCCCATGAATTGAACAATCTTTATCAGCATGCCGATTATCAGGAAATCATTCAGCAGCTAAAGGCAAAACTGACAGATCTGCAACGGCAATATGGGGATTCGGATGAGCTGGCCTGGAGCTATATTAAAAAGTGAGCGCACCGATTATCCCATTTCCTGCATGCGAATGATCGATCGATGGAGTATTACCAGGGACGCTCACTTTTGAGATCAGATGAATTCAAAACCGAATCTCGTAGCTGAAAATCTCAGCAAATATTTCAATCGCAATATCGGACAACCCTGATGCTTAGGCTTGAAGCGGCGATTGGAAAGAGAACCACCTGATCATTGCTGTTTTCAACATTTTCGATTTTTAAAATTTTCAGCTTGAGTCGCATGGTAAGCCAACAGTTATCGCTGGCGAATTTGTAGTGGCTCGCTTTCCATTAATCAGCCACTGCAGGGCCGAACAGCAAAAGCAGCACGGCCCCCAATTCTGTATTATCCAGATATCTTCCTCTCACTGGATCGATCTGATCGGCATAGCGATCGAACAGCTCGCTGCCAGCACCTTTGGCAAAGAATGCAACCAGCGAATTGGTGTGCTCGCCACTGTTCCATTGCATCCCAGGCACCACGCCCTGGCCTCGGTTTTCAATCGGATGCCAAACAGGTCTGCCATCAGCTTGAACGCCCGAATTGGGACCTGTGAGATAGCCAGTTTCGTGATCAGCCGTAACGATTACCAACGTCTCATCCCAATTGCTATGTTGCTCCACCCAACTGACCACCGCAACGACCGCCCAATTGAAGCCGATCTCCTCCTCGATCATTCGGCCCGATTGATTATTGTGCGCTGCCCAATCCACGGCGCCGCCTTCGATCATCAGGAAAAAGCCATCGGGATCATCATCGAGAATATTGAGGGCGGCTTTGGTCATCTCCTCCAGGGTAGGAACGGTTTGAATGAACGGCACGGCATAGGGCGGGGCCTGCCTATCGCCATTGCGCTCTTGTTGTAAGGTGGTCGCCACTTTGGCGATGCCGATGACCCGTTTGGGAGTCGGCCCAGAGGCAAGCCGCTGAAATGCCTCTCGATCCTGAATCAAAAACCATGGGTCGGCAATCCCATCACCATCGGCGTCGCCGCCTGCCTGGCCCTGGGTCAGCGCCTTCCAGACATCCCGGCCGCCGACATATTTGAAATCCCCGCTGGATATTGGCTCGCCATTCTCATTGAAAAACGGGTGTCCTGCACCCATGATCACGTCCACACGACTGTCCAATATCATCTCCCTGGCGATCTCCTCATAGTTTCTCCGATTTACATTATGAGCGACAAACCCAGCAGGCGTTGCGTGAGAAAATGGCACGGAAGTGATCACGCCAGTGGCCTTGCCCAGCGCTTCAGCCATTTCGACAATATTTTTCAGTCGGACTTTATTGACATCTACCCCAATGGCGCCGTTATATGTTTTAGCACCCGTGGCCATAGCTGTGGCGGCAGCCCCCGAATCGGTCGGCTTTTGTCGGACGTATTCAAAATCGCTCCATGCCAGGGTGGGATCATAGCCGATGCCAGTGGCGGGGTAGGTGCTCATGGCATAGCGGACTGGGAATTGTTCATAAATTTGCACCCCAGTTCTGCCGTGCTCAAATAAACTGGCCGCTGCAATATGATTAAAGCCGCAGCCGTCGCTGATCATCAGGATGATATTTTTAGGCGTGCTGGCAAATGAAAATGAGGTCAGATATAAAATAATAGCAAGTAATAAAAGCCTCATCTTTGAATGCTTCATATTCTTCTTCTCCAAATTATTTCTCAATTGCCAATCTCCCGGTGAGCAAAGCAAGCAATAGGGTTATGGGTGCAAAAATTAGCTTTTCGACCGCCACCCCAGACGCAAGATTGCCGATAAAATTCAAAACGAAATAAGCAAAAATGATCCAGATGGCGATGTTGATCAGCCTGTTCAATCGGCTCCAATGGCTATATCTCAATTTTGCGATGACAATGAATAAAAAAATTAGTGTCATCAGCAATGAAATGGCCTCCAGGATATAAAGCCTGGTCAACGAGCCACCAATGTTTCCGCCCCAAACGAAATTGGGCGGTACAATTTTAACGAGGACGAATAGATGCAGAACAATCAGCAAGCTCAAAAAAATGATGAGCAACTGACCTGCCAGATTTTTGCTAATCCATTTTTTCATTTCTGAGATCTACTCAATTAGTAAATCGCCTAAGCAGAAAATTTGTCATCGATACTGCTAAGCACTTTAGCAAGGTTAAAAAGAATACTTCAGATCTTTTTCAAATCTAATGGATCTTATTCAGCTTTTGCTTGAGCAATCAGATGCTATTTTTGATGATTCATGCCAGATACCTTTTCATCTGGTACTTTTGTGCCAATTCAATCCGTTCGGTTTCGGGCAGCGAGGCCATATACTTTTTCCAACCAGGACACCAATTGGTATGCCAGCGCCAGATTCGCCCCAGAAAAGATTTCGGATTGTTATCGTATTTCGCCCTGAAAGCACAGGTAGCGCAATTGATTATGCCCATTGGAAGACTCCTTATTTTTTTAAGAAGTAATGTTTAGTTATGAACTCGTGATTTTGTGATCCTTCGGTTTTTTGAACCAATATTTGTTTTTTCAATCGATCCTATGCTCGCAATCATAACATGCATGATTTCTAAAACATGTCATTTTTTTGGTGTCCATCGACGGGCGAATCATAAGAACTTTGTTCATTTTATCTTAATAAAACCATTTTTCTGATTTCCTCATAGGAACCAGCGCTCAATTTATAGAAATATATTCCACTTGGTATATTGTTAGCATCAAATTCAACACTGTAGCTTCCTGCCAGCTTTGATTCATTTACCAGTGATATTATTTCTTGTCCCAGCGGATTGTAAACTTTAAGAGTAACAAAACTCGGTCTTGCCAGAGAATAACGAATGATGGTTTTCGAATTAAATGGATTTGGATAATTTTGTTCTAAAGAGTAAGTTAATGGCTTATGGACGGCATTCAAAACGCCTGTCGCCACTTCGCTGGTTACGGTTTTGATAATGAATGGGATATTGGGTAGAGAATCGTACATTGCAACGAACGTGCTTATCTCCGTTTCATTTATTTCTCTCAAGTGATCGACCAATTCCGGTTTGATCGATTGATGACAGATTGCTGCTATGATTCGATAACTGGCGTTTGGTTCAATAACAATTTTATAAGTGATGATATCACTGCCCGTACCTTCTGAGTTATCGCTTTTATTAAAATCCGGGTCGTTGATCGCTTCTCCATAAATACCTGTGGAGTCATAACTCGCAGAGGAAGATGTAAATCCGACCGGAGGAATGCGATTGTCCTTCACGAATTCAGCCGCTCTCAGCAATGTGTGAGTAACCTGGTGTTCGACATCCGCAAATACCGCTTCATAAACCTGCACTTGATCGTCAGAAGTGATGATTTGATAGTGAGGCTCATAGCCTTTATCATAATCATTAATTCGACCGCTACCATCCCATTCTCCGGATTCGAACACGATTCCACTGCCCACCTTCTCGACTTGTAAATGCACCCACATCCTCCTTAACGGAATACCAGTCGGAAGCTTATGCCCGGCTAGATTTTTAATTGTTACTTTTGCCTCTAGAAAATCATCGATTATTGTGGTTGTAAGACTTAGATCAATAGATTTTTCTTGCAACATAAATTCAGTGCGAGCTTTCGTTGAATCAAAATGTTCTGGTTCTGCGGTGGCGCCAATTGCAGAAATATTGTCCTTGAAAATTTGTTGCATATAAGCATTGCCACCGACAAAGGTGTGGAGCCAGAATGGCGAACGATAGGGAAAGCTCCCCATTCCTGAAATTTTGATCGGGTCGTAGAGCTTTGGCATGTGGCAATCCTGACATTGGATATTTTGACTCGGATAACTGCTATTCTTCCATTCCAAATAGGGCGTTTGTTCGGGAAAATATCCCACGACCTTACCCTGGTAGTCCACCGTTGCTGTGAAAAGTGTATGGCAGGTAGCGCATAGCTCGGATTGGTTGACATGGGGACCATAGGCAGCCCTGTATCCGATAATCGCTGGCATCAAAGTAGTGTCCGAATTTGTATAAGGTCCGTACAAAATTTTATCTGATTTGATGATAAAATGTCCTGAATATGACGAAGCAGAACCCAAATTTTCAGGCGTAATTTGATGGCACAAAGTACAGCTTACGCCATCATTAGCCAGTGGATCATGGTTTAACTCTGCCAATGAGTAGCCAGTTTTCCCATCATAGATCGCTTGCGTGAAGCCCAGCGGCGCATGACATCGAAGGCACGTGGATTCGATGGTCTGCACGAATTGAGGGAGATTATGAATTTCTTCTAAAACCATCGCTTTCCAGATCGGATCCTTACTGGCATTCCCCATCATCGTGGAGCGCCAATAAGTTATAGGGGATATATCATTACCTTGCCAGGTCATGGCGTTACCATTGCTTTTATGGCAAAGAATACAATTACCTGAGCCACTGAACAAGGTCGATTTTCCTGTTGGTAAAGGAATTTGAGAATACAGGGATGAAATAAAAGATAAAATATATATGATAAAAAAATAATGTATTAGTTTCATTTTTTCCCCATTTCAAATTGAGACTTCATGATCTAAGACTTCTTATCAATTAAAAAATTTAACAGGATTTCTTTTTTAAAATATATCACGATTTTTTTCTTTTTCCAAAGCTTTTATTTCATTACCAGCAACAGCATTTAATATTTTCTTAAAATTGAAAAGGGCAACTGAGCATAGTTGCCCTCTTTTTTAATAGACTTTTGCAAAATTAATTCCTACGGTCATTCCGAACCGATCCGCTAACTGGTGGAGGAGAGAGGAATCTGAATTTCTCCTTGAATCAATAGATTAACAAGATTCCTCTCCGCCAACTGGATCTGAATGACATGATTTTCTATTTTGCAGAAATCCAGATGAATATTTATGTTTTTGATCTTATTTTTGAATTAACATCTTCTTTGTCACGGCAAAATTTCCAGCTTTTAATTGATAGAAGTAGATGCCACTCGCCAACCCGTTTGCATCAAACTCCACCGAATGGACTCCGCTACTTTGTTCTTCGCTCATAAGGTTGGCGACTTCTTTGCCAAGCATATCGAAAACCTTAAGCGATACGAAGCTGCTCGACGGAATCGTGTAACGAATGACTGTCGTTGGATTAAATGGATTCGGATAATTCTGTGATAGCTCGAATCCAGTTGGTAACGAGTGCTCGTTTGTGGGAACGTCTGTTGTAGTGATAGGGATATCGGTTACTTTTAGAATATTATCGTCCGCAAACGTGGTGATAAATAGTTCTCCTGAAGAATTAAATACCATTCCGGTGGGCCGATTCAATCCATAGAGCAGCGTATCGATTACGCCATTATGAACTTTTAAGAGGGCACCCAGATTGTTTAGCCATGGCGGGCCAAAATGCGCATGTTGTAATACGACAAGCTGACTATCACGGGGATCGATTGCCACATCAACAATTGCCGTAAAGCCACTTTGATATGATATTATATTGCCTGAAAGATCAACCTGGTAAAGGCGTGCCGCACCAATGGGGATCGGCAGTCCGGTTAAAGTACCCACAATAAATTTATCGCCTGTAAAAACGATGCCAGTGGGAACCGCTTCCGATTGTCCAATGGGACTAAAGTTCGTAAAATTTCTAAGTACACCTGTAATACGATCACGGACAAAAACTTTATTAGCAGCTGCATCCACGATGTACCAATCATCACCTGGACCCAGTTCTATTCGATATGGATTTGAACCAGCGCCAAGGCTACCGATACGGATTCTAGACTGAATCGCTGCTCTGGTCAATGGAGGATCGCCAGGTTTAAAACCTCTGGGATCGACGATCAAAACAGTATTGGACAGAGAATCGTCGCCTGAGCCTTGTAAAATCAGCAATTTCCCATCAATATCAAAGAAAACATCCTCAGCACCGATCGGCTCAAAGCCGGGAGTTCCTGAAGGCAAACCGGTCAAAAAAGGATAAACCTGCCCGTTTGGCGTTACAATGGATATCCGACTGTCATTTTTGCCAGTCCCTTGTTCGGCTACCCATAAGTTTCCTGAAGCATCCAAGGTGATTCCTATCGGATTAACAAGTCCCGTAGCAAATACTTCAACCTTAGGTGTTTGTCCATAAACGGACGATAGCTGAAGTATTGCTAAAATTAAAATGATAGAAATGTGTGTCTTCATATTGCCTCTTTCGTATTTAAAATAGTTAGACTTATTACTTGAACACAGCCATTAAAATTTGCCAATTTTATTAAATTATTTTTATAATTGCTTGAATAAACCTGCTATTGTTTTTAATAAACTGGTTATTTTAGATAGAAAAGAAGCTCAAGCAGCGGGTGAGTAGCTAAGAAGCTATTTAGTGCCTGTCCGGAAATTATCAATTTTTTATTAAAGCAGTCATTCCGAACGAAGTGAGGAATCTGACTTTTCATGAAAATATTGGACTTGCAGATTTCTCCCTGCAGTCGAAATGACACTAAAAAATCAATTCGGACCGACTCTATTTAGCAACACTTCTCAACTTATTGCAGGCGTCACAATAAGACGAGCAGAAGCAGAACTGGAACGTTTCTTTATTTTGGGCAATCTCAGAGGGTTTTATCCCATTCATCTCGACAAATGTTCTGGTGAAATGGGCTGAATCGGCAAAGCCAGCCTCATAAGCAGCTTCGGTAAGGGACTTGCCACCAATGAATGCAATCGTCGCTGTCATAATCCTTTGGTAACGGATGTATTGTCTCAAAGGCAAGCCCAATTGTTCCTTAAAAAGATGCAAAAATCGATCTTCAGAAAGATACACGCTTTGGGCAAGGTTATGGGCAGAGATTGGCGTTGAAAGATTTCGCTGAATCCAGTTGATCACCGATTGAATGCGTTCGTCAATTGGTCCTCGATATCCTTTTACGCCAGTGAGATCATCAATCATTTCTTCAACGATACGAAACGCTCGAGGACAGGTGTATTGGTGATCATAGCACTGCTGAAATTTATGTTTGTAAATTGTGAAGTCTAAATGGTCGAGATATTGAACGGTTGATCCTCTTAAGATATATTTCTGCAAATTCTTCCCACGAGTTCTTTCAGGAACAATAGATAAAGAAACCAGCAGACTCTGCAAATTTTTCAACTGATGGGGAATATGCGTATCGATAAGCACAGCTTTTGTTTCTCGCCAGTCGGCATTATCAATTTTAATAGAAAAGTTTTGATCCAGAGATAGTATGATTTGAATGGCGCCGTGGCGGTGCAATTTATTTTCAATGAGTGGTCCAATGATGAGCATTCTGCCAAGGCAGAAGAAATAAAGTGAGGTTTGAGATTTCATTTTAAAAATCCTATGCTATGACTGCCATCTTGTGACTTTTAAACCAGATTCAACTGTCAAAATTTTGAGCCAAAATAAATATGGGCTTGGTTCCCCTGTTTTGAGAAACAAAGCTGTATTGCTGAATATTTAGGCGACTTGCTAGACGTGCTATTTATCCATAACCCTTGCTTTCAGTTCCTCGGCAATTGCCGCTGCCCAGTTCGAGATCGCCTCCCAATCCCGAAAATCCCCAATCGGCGCTTTCACTTTTTTGATCATCCATTTGTCGAGCCAGCTCAATTTGTCGATATCCGTAGCGCCATGAAAAATGGCGATATCTTTGGGATGAATGCGGTCAGCTATCGGCTGCAGTGATGTGGGGAAGCGCCAGCCCTTCATCAATTCTTCGATATTGCCCTTGTCGGTAGGTCCACTGGAAAATAGCCATACCAGCTTGTTTGCCAAAACTTTTTCATTCGACTTTAAAAATTTCGCCGCTGCTTTGCGCCAGCGGCCGATGTAAACCGCACTGCCCAGGATCACTGCCCTGTAGGCATCGAGATTTTTGACACGATCCGCAGGCAAAACATCCGTGGCAAAGCCCGCCCGACCAAGCACCTGGCCGATTTTTTCGGCAATGCCTGCCGTCGCCCCATATTTGGTGGCGTAGGCTACTAATACTTTATCATTCATTTTACCTCCACAACCGTAATTGTTTACCCATCCTGATCGATTACGATCACGGGCAATTTAGCAGATCATCCCATCAATATCAAGCTTTATTTTGGGCTATTTTGATTGCAGGGTGAGACCAATGCCTAACAAAAAAAATATCTCGCAGCAAAAGGATGTTGGTTTGGCATGCAAATGTCGACGCAGGATCATTAGCTTAATTTATGCCATAATAGGCATTAGCTCGGGAATGAACAGATGTTCTTTTTGCGGCAATCCTGCAATTGCCTGGGTTTCGGTTAAGATTTCATTCGGCCTAACGGTCACAAAATTGATCCTGAGCTGGCCATTGCCGTTCTTTTCAATGGCGCCGCCCGAATTCAAAAACCTCACTCCCTTGTAAAAATATTCATGCGAATCATGCTCATGACCATGGAGCACCAGGTCGACATGATACTTAGCCAGCAGCCTGGCCACTTGATTCCGATTCTTGAGCTTGTTACCATACGTTTCCAGATTTCGCAATAGCGTGTTCTTGAACAAGGAACACCGATAGGATACTTTGCGGAAATGATGGTGGACGATCGCTATTTTGGTCTTGTTCTGAAATTCTCCTTTCTGGAAGATCTGCCGTAGATGGTCCAATTGATTTTTATCGACCATCCCCTTGGAAGCAAATAGGTTTTTCCATTTCGAATAGGGATGGATCGAATTGAGGCCGATAAAAACCACATCGCCGACTTTTTTGGCGAACGGATAGGGTTCATGGGAGGCAGGGAAATAGGTATTTTCAAAGGTCTCAAAGAAATAATTCTTGAACTCGATCAGCCGTTTGTGATAATCCACGGCTTCACATTGCTGGGGAAAGGTTAACACGTCCTCGGCAAAATAGACCCCGCCGAAAATATCGTGATTGCCGATCACCAGCGTGGCCCTGGAGGAGTCCAGCAACTGGAACTCCTCCAATACATTGCGAAAGGCGATAAAGTCCTCATGCCTTGCCAGGTGGACGATGTCGCCTGAAAACACGAAGTGATCGGTGTTCTGCTGCAAAGCGTAATCGATCAGCCTTCGAGTTTTCTCGAGATTTTTCGGTCGAGATTTCTGGCAGATGTGCAAATCAGATAAGTGTGCAATTCTCATCGAATTTTTTGCTCCATGTTTGTCCATACACTGTGAGCGTTAGATGTACTCATATTCAGAGCGAATGCACCGCAATTTTTTCATCACTTGCAGTTCGCTTTCGTAGACCCGCTTCACGCCATCTCCCAATGCCTTCTCAATATCCCGAATATTTCGCACCAGGCGATGCATCCCCATGATTTCCACCGAAGCCGCCTGATCCGTTCCCCACATCGCTCGATCCAGCGTAATATGCCGTTCCACGAACGTCGCTCCCAGGGTGACTGCCGCCCAAGTGGTTGCCAGCCCCACTTCATGTCCCGAATAGCCGATGGGGACGCTGGGGTAGCGCTGCTTGAGCGTGGTGATCATGCGCAGATTCAGCTCTTCGTTTTTGCAGGGATAGGCCGAAGTCGAATGGGCCAGCAGCAGATTATTCATCCCAATGGTGCGGATCGCCGTCTCGATCTCTTTCATGGTGGACATGCCAGTCGAAAGCATGACTGGTTTGCCCGTGGCTCGCATCCGTTTCAAAAGTTCGAGATCGGTGAGGCTGGCTGAGGACGCTTTGTGCAGGGGCGGATTGAATTGTTCGATGAAATCGACGGATTCGATATCCCAGCACGAGGCGAACCAGTCGATGCCCCGTTCGTTACAATAGCGGGCGATCTCGGCGTACTCATCGGCGTCGAACTCCATCCGATGCCGATATTCGATATAGGTCATGCGGCCCCAGGGAGTGTCTCGCTCGATGTACCATTGATCCTCGGGCACGCATTTTTCTGGTGTGCGCTTTTGGAATTTCACCGCATCGCAGCCAGCAAATATCGTCCCATCGATCATCTTTTTGGCAATTTCCAGTGAACCGTTGTGGTTGATCCCGATCTCTGCAATGATATATACGGGTTCCCCGTCACCCACCAGACGATCACCGATTTTCACTTTTTTGGAATTGCGCATAAATTCTCCTCATGAGTTGCTTTTTTTCTTTAACATCGTTCCTAAAGCTTCAAGCTTTAGAAACGATTGATTCACCTTGCGAAAGTTCAATACCTCCGAATGGGTTAGTTAGTCTGAATTCTTCGCTTCGATGATGAACTCCGCAAACTCCCGAAAGGCGCCATGACCTCCTTTGGCTTCACAAACGTAATCGGCCACTCTTTCTGCAAATACCATCGCATCCGCAGGACAGGCAGATAGGCCCACCCGCTTCATCACGTCCACGTCATTGGTATCATCGCCAATGTAGGCGATTTCATCCGCTGTCAAATTTTTTCGATCCATGATCTCTTTCAAAACCGCGAATTTGTCTATGGCCCCAGGATGGTATTCGATGATCGACAGCTTTTCCGCCCGCTTCTTCACCGATGCCGAAAATTCACCTGTCACAATCCCGACTTCGACCCCGGCCAGGCTGCGTAATCGAGCTACGCCCATGCCATCTCGCATGTTGAATCGCTTCAGCTCTTCGCCTCGATCCGAGTAATAGACCCCGCCATCGGTGAGCACGCCATCGCTATCGGTGAGCAATAACTTGATCCGCTTGGCCTTTTGTTTGAGCTGATCAAGCGTTGTGTCTTTGGCTACCATGCGGTCCACCCTCCATCCACGACCAGATTGGCGCCCGTCATATACTCCGAGGCATCGCTGGCCAGAAACACGATGGCGCCTTTGTAATCCGTCGGCTTTGCCATGCGCCCCAACGGTGTTTTCTTCGAGTAGTTCGATACAAAGTAATCGTCTTGGCCATTTTCCACCCCACCTGGCGACAGCACATTGACCCTGACACCTGAATTGCCCCAGTAAGCGGCCAAAAATTTGGTGAAGGCAATCACCGCCCCTTTGGTCGTCGGGTATGCGGGGGATTTGAAAAACAATTGCTCGCCCTTCGGATTGCGGTAGATGGATTGATCGGGCGCTACGATCCCATAAGTGGAGGCTAAATTGATAATGCTACCTTTGCCTTGCTTCGCCATCTGGCTGCCAATGATTTGTGAGCAGAGAAAAACGCCCGTCACATTCACCTCCAGCGATTTCTGCCACATATCGAGCGGATAGTTTTCAAATTTGGATTTTTCCGCTGCCAGAGCTGGCGTTTCAAACTTATCGTTGATAGCCGCATTATTCACCAGCACATCCACATGACCGAATTCGGCCATCGCTTGATTCAGCAGCGAATGAATCGAACCTGAATGGGTGACATCCAGAAAAATGCCGAGCGAGCGGGTGGGCAATTGTTCGGCAAATAAGTTGCATTGATCCTCATTGAGGTCCGCAACGATGACATGTGCGCCTGCCTCGGCCAGTGCCTGGCAATGATGCTTACCCAATAATCCCATGGCGCCCGTTACTACAGCGACTTTATTGTCCAATCGAAATAGATCCATTTTTCATTCCTAAATTTCATTTTAAAATTACTACTACTTAGAGTCTGTCCGATACAATGATTTTCTGTCATTTCGACCGAAGGGAGAAATCTCTAAGTCCGATATTTTCGTGAAAATTCAGATTCCTCACTTCGTTCGGAATGACTTCTTTTGAGAAAGATTGATAATTTTCGGACCGACTGTATTTAGTCAGATTAATAAAATAGCTAATTTTGAATCCAATACATCCCCATCTCTCCAATTCAAAGCGGAGATGTCAAAATTTAATCTGACGAAGTAGAATTACAATCAATGCAAAATTTAGCTTGAGCAGATTAACGTTCTGTTACAAACACGTTAAAATTGAGAGTCGATTTGATGACGATCTGATTAACTCAACACTTCTCACCAAGCGTAAGCGAATTGTAATAGCGATGTAATGGAATTGTAAATTGGGCACGATACTTTCGATGAAAAATTGACTTCTACAAAATATCCAATGGCGAGTCATCGCCAGGAGCCACCAGTTAGGAATCGGCCTCAACTCAAGAGAAAATGTCATTCTGATCCGCCAACTAGCGGGGAAGAATCTCTTGATTTAACGAAGGTAGGTGCTCTTATTAAAGGGATTCTTCGTCTCCGTCCGCCAGTAGGCGGGTTGATCCTTAGAATGACAGCGCCTCCCCTGAGTATTCGCTTAAGTTGACGCCTATGGCCAGTTGCCGGAGACGAGGCGATCTTATCAGAATTTGTAAGATTCCTCGCTTCGCTCGGAATGACTGATCGCTGATTTTGCAGAAGCCCTTTGATTAAAAAACGAAAAACCAAATTGGAATAAATATGGCGACACCACTTATAAATTCAGCAACCTATGCTTATCGTATCTCCACATTGCTCAAGAAGTTGATCCCAATTGTTTTTATCGGATTGATGCTCAATGTCTTTTTTAGTTTTGTCTGGCATGATGCCGATTTGCTGGCTGTGACGGTCAATTTTTCGACCCCATATTTTGTCGTGGCAGTGTTGCTGGTCATCCTGCCCTGGTTCGCCAATGCGATGCGTTTGTATATTTGGACTCGATTTTTTGGATTGAAATTGTCGTTTACGGAGACCTTCAGCATTGTGGTCATGGGTGAATTTGGCGCTGCGATCACCCCGTCGGCCGTGGGAAGTGGGCCTGTAAAGATCGGTTTGCTGATTCATAAGAAGCTATCCACTGGTGCTGCCCTGTCCATTGCAACTCTGACGACATTGGAGGACCTGGCATTTTTTGTCCCTGCGATTCCACTGGCTCTAACGCTAGCTGCCGCCTGGGACATGCCATTCATGCGCATTTTCTATGATAATCTTCAGGCGAATTTGAGCGGAGTTGGGATTGGAGTGGTCAGTTTAATTACGATCATTCTTTTGCTGCATAAATTTTGGCCTAAAAATAACAAGGGGAAGGAGGATTCTACCAGCGGATCGCCTTCATTTTGGGAGCGTCGGATCGCTCATGGGAAAAAGATTTTGAACGAATTCATCATTGCCCTTGCGATGATACAGCAGCGGGGGAAGGCACGATTTTTTGCTACGACGCTGTTGAGCGGCATCCAATGGATCTGCCGCTACTCGATTATCACGGCTATAGCTGCCAGCCTGGGCATCCACGCTCATCCGATTTTGTTTTTTGTACTCCAATGGATTATTTTTACGATCACTGTCTTCATTCCTACGCCAGGGGCAATGGGCGGCGCCGAGGCATCGTTCTATCTGATCTTTAGCCCGTTCTTGCCGTCGCAGTCGTTGGGATTGATCACGGCGGGATGGCGATTGTTAAGTTTTTACCTATTTTTAGCGTGCGGGGCTGCTATCTATGGAGCATTACGGTTGGTCCAGGCGGCAAAAAGGAAAAGCATTGCAGCGGCAGAGCTGGTTTTAGCAGAATGATTGGAGAGATGTCCCACCTTATATTTGAAAATGCTCGGATCGACAAAATAACCTATTCAGATGCTGATCACATGCCTCTTCAATGGAATGGGCAAGACGCCAGAAAGTCCCCCGCTGGTTGGCGAAGATACCAAGGGATGTTGATTCCCAATTTTAAAAATAATTGGAAGAAAACCATCTCGGATTGATGCCAAAAGCCAAAAGGCGGAGAGAGAAGACTCTATTGATTCATCAGAATTAAGTGCAAAGGGATTCTTCTTCTCCGCCAACGAACGGATTTATTAGGAATCACATAAAAGATAAAATAATTATTTTGCGATTATTATTGACCCCTCAAATCTTTTGCAATACACTATCATGTAATTGCAACGGCAGCACAAATTGATAATTTATTTCCTCCAAGCTATACCATAAATCCATCGGGTGATAGATCTTCGTCTCAATGAATTCCAGCAGAAATTCTGCATATTGCCACTGCTGCAAATTATCCAGATCGATGGCATACTTTGGGTTAACGATAAAAGGAACGATATGGTCGCCTGTCATGCTATGCTTGTGCATGATCGTTTCGTACCGAATGACCTCGATATGGCCCGTCTGCCAGAACGTGGCAGGTAATTTCTGACGAGGCATATTGTACGGCTCATCAAATTCGGCATTGAGCAATGGTACCAACCGATCCTTCTCGACCCGCCACATTTTATAAGGATTCTGCCCCGAGGGCGTTACACCTCGCACTGAATCGGCCTGTGGATTTTGCAATAACAATTCGATCGCTTCATCCACACTGCCTTTGGGCCGAAACGGCGAAGTGGGGCGAAGCTGCAAGATAATATCAGCTTGATAATCCTCGTTCTCTTCCAACCATTGGATCGCATGTTCGAATACGGGCAAATCCGTGACGTGGTCTTCGGCCAATTCAGCAGGTCGGATGAATGGCACTTCAGCGCCCCACCGCTCGGCAGTCCGAGCAATTTCTTCGTCGTCTGTGGAAACGATCACCCGATCGATGAATTTCGAGTTCAGTCCCGCTGCTATGCTATAGGCGATCAATGGATGGCCGCCGAGCAATTTAATGTTCTTCCGAGGAATGGATTTCGATCCGCCTCGGGCGGGGATAATCGCCAAAATGCGTTGCTGTCGATGTGTCATATTTTTCCTCCAAAATGAATGCCATAATATTGCATGGCTAAACTGAGCTCTCGCTTCTCCGTTGCGGATTTCTTGATGGCCAGCGCCATTTCCAGAGCGGCCATGCCATCTTTTAAATTGCAAACTGGCTGTTGCTGATTTTGAATGCATTCGATAAAATGTTTGAGTTCAGCTTTGAACATGTCATTTCGTTCGAAGCCTGACGGCGGCTCGATCCGATAAGATTGGTGACCATCCCCAGCAAAGAGCGTGGCGGCCGATTCCCGATTATCCCAACAGATCTTACCTCGATGCCCGATAATGGTCAGGGTGTGCTGCGGCGGCCGTTCGTTATAATCAAGATAGATCGAGCCAATGGTGCCCGTAGCGAAACGGACGATGATCGCCGCTGTATCTTCCGTGTCGATCTCGAGATCGGATATTTTATCTATCATCGCCGATAAACTAATAATTTCCCCGATCAGCCAGCGCAAATAGTCAAAGGGATGGCACAGGGTGAGCACCACGCCCCCGCCAAGGTCGGCCCGGGCGCTATAGCTCTGGCGATAATCCTCCCAGGGATGCCACAGCGGGAGATATTCGCCCCAATGGACATGCGCCGACAGAATTTTGCCAATAGCTCCTTGCTTCAGCAGCGTTTTGATTTCCTGCAAAACAGGATGAAAGCGAAACTGAAATGCGGTCTGGAAGATGATCCCTTTTTGCTTCACCAATTTTAGCAGGTCGTTCAATCCGTCCATGGTGTGGGCAATTGGCTTTTCCATCAGAATGTGACAACCAGCTTCGGCAGCGGCCATGGCTTGCTGGAGGTGCAGCGAGGTGGGACTGGCGATGATTACGGCATCGGGACACTTGGCCAATGCGGCTTTGAGGTCGGTTTCGATTTTGAACGGGGGCAAATCTTTCTCATCGGGGCGCCTGTTTTCTCGCCGCAGCACACGAATATTTTCGATGCCAAGCGCTGCGAGATTGCGCAGATGCCGCTTGCCCACCGAACCCAATCCGATCACCAGAAATGATAGATTTTTTCCATTCTTCATTTTGAATAATTCGATCCAATTCTATTCATCGGTCGTATATAAGCCGAGAAATATATTTTAAAAAAATGAGCCACCCATGCACTCCGTACTCTCTACCAATGACTTTTAAAAAGGAAAAAATATGTCATTCCGAGCGAATAGGCTGAGTGAAAACGGCTTAATTCGCAGTCATTCCGAACGGAGCGTAGCGGAGTGAGGAATCTATGAAGACCGATAGCATTGTGAATCCGCCAGATTCCTCGCTTCGCTCGGAATGACATTCAGATTAAGACATTCAATGTTACACAGTCTGAAAGCGAGGAATCTGGTTCATCATTTTATTCCATGAGCAATAAAAATTTTTTACTCCTCTGCCAACTGAGTCGGTTCGGAATGACATTAAGTTTTAATCATACAAGCCTCTGCTATTTTGCAGGGGTCTGATTCCAATAAATTTTTTCATCAAAATGCCAACAATGAGAATCGAAAAGCCAAATGCCAGAAGCGAAGAGCCAATCGTCAGAAGCGAAAAGCCGAATGCCAATCCCCTACAAATATTCCTCACAGATCTTGGCAATATTCTCAGCCGACTTGCCGCCATTCTGCAATGGCGTGATCTTTTTCAAATAATCCTCATCGAGATCGGAATAGATCTTTTTCCCCAGCGCTAAGGCCACCATCACTACCGTGGAATATCTGGTGACCAGCGTGTCGCAATTGGCGATCATGTGATTGGTGTTGCCCTCGGCAAAGATCAAGCTACCAGGCGCCCAGCGCTCAATCTCCCGAATGGCTCGCTCTTTCTGCTCATTTGGGTGCAATTTGAATATCAATTGACGGCCATCAGCTAACCGAACGGCTCGTTGAATGAACGCCTTGCGGTTTTCGTACTTGAAGGTCTCCCGCAAATGGGAAGTAGCCGCCAAAACATAATGCTGATACGGAAAATTGTTGTTCAAATAAGCCTGGCAGTTGTCGAAATTGGGAATACCTGTTACTGCAATCTTCTCTGGCTTGACGCCCTTTTTGATGAAAATTTCTTTATAGCCTTCGGATGCTACACAGAATTTTACATAAGCATCCGATAGCCCTGTCATCGAGGTATTGGCCAGATAGCGGGGCAGACCCAGGCTTTTCACCAGATAATATTTGAAATTTTCAGGATCGGTCATGCCCTCCTGAATCAAAATGATTTTCTTATTTTCGATGTTTTTTGGAATGATGAGGTCAGAGCAGGTGATCACCAGGTCATAATCGTGCTTAACGCCGCCGCAGTCGAACTGCACTCCTTTTTCTTTTAGAAATTTTTCGGTGCTGGTTTTGGGCTGCCCACCCAATGGCGAAAAATCGAGATAGCCTCGTTGAGCCAACAAATTCAAAAAGCCATCCGTGTAGTAAGGGGTGAAATAGCAATTATGTTCCTGCAAGTGCTGCGAAAGCTGGTACATCATGGTCGTTTGGTTCAGCGTGCCGCAGATCAGCAAAATTTTTTTTCGATTCATAGCCTTGATTGATTTAGCATGCTATAATGATTAAGGCCTTGCCTGCATAGGGTTTAATAGTGAGATGGTTTCTGGCTCTTTAGTGATCAGTTTAATTACTTAAGATTACATTTAGATGAACCATTTGTTACATACCGATTAATTTTTGATCTGACACGAATCGAATTGAATCATAAAAATATCTCGAAAAGAGAAATGCTCTGCGGTTATTCGCTTCATCAAAATTAAAAGGACGATGTGATACCAACGGCCACATTCCTGCCAGGTGCATCCCACCAGGTAACGGTCGATAAATGATCCCGGTAGGCTTCATTTAAAAGGTTTCTAATATTCATCGAAAACGATAGATTTGATTTGATATTCAGGAATCGATGAACCGCGAAACCAGCGCTAAAATGGACCAAGTGGTGTCCATCAGTCGGAGTTTCATTTTGTGCCACACGCTGTTGCTTGCTCACTGATTCTGCTAAAAGTTCAACCCAATAATGACCTCGTTGAGGCTCGTACCTAAGTCCCATCTTGTTCTCCATTGGGGGCATTTTAGGCAAAGGTTCGGATCGATTGAGATCATCTCCCCGAACATAAGCGGAACTAATAGAGAGGCTGAAACTGGGGAAAATTTTAATCTTCATTATTAGCTCACCGCCATACAACAGAGCTTTGCCTACGTTATCGTAGATGAAAGTATCTGCCGCTATCGTGACTGGCTTCATAACGATGTAGTTGTCAATCTGATTCCGAAACAAGCTGAACTCGCCCAAAAAGCGCGAATATTGCCATTTGATCCCAGCATCGATATTCAAACTGGTCTCTGAACGAAGCTCAGGATTGCCGGAAAGATAACCAACTTGACCGACTCCTTTGAAAAAGCGCTCCTGGAGAGCTGGAGCTCGGAACGCCCGACCAATGTTTGTATAAAGACGAGTATATTCTGATAATCGAAATAGCAAACCCACATTCCCGCTGAAATCGTAATCTGCTTTATCGCGATCTATTTCAGTCAAAGTCCTCGGAGTGCCATCGGCGTGACTAAACATTCGATCGAACCTTGCGCCAGCCAATATGGTGATTGGATCTAACGGTGTGTATTCGTTCTCAAAAAATATTCCAATGCCATATCGGTAGGACTTGGGACTTGGCGGCGTAAAATCGATAGGAGGATCTTTGACCAAAAGTCCTTGTTGATTATAAATGGCGATGTCAGCACTCCGATGAGTATTATCCCTCTCTCCGAAACCGTCAATCCCAAATGTGAGCATTTGTCGATTGAACAAGGTTAGATTTGCCTGGAGATTTGCTCCCATATTGTCGGCAAGGCGATTGGCTCTTAAAGACTGATCGATGAAGAAAGAGGCTTTTGGCTTCTGCACAATGAGCGCCTCGAAATTTCTTTGTCCAGTCTGAAAATAGACGTTCGCTTTGACATTTGTCCAGATCCGATTAGGCGCACGATATTCATAGTCGAGCGCGAGCAAATCTCGATCGTATCGGGAAAATTTCGCCTGTTGGGCAAAAGGATCAATCGGAATACCAACATCCCGCAAGCGATTCGATTGTCCCATCACGCGAAGGATATGTGATGGAGATATTGAAAAGTTGATCTTGGCATCCACCGTAAACCCGTTCAATCCAGTATTGATCAATCGGCCCATGGGCGTCTGCACGTCTTCAGCTTTCCGATGGTTGATGCCAAAAATATAACCCAATTTATTTAAATTTCCAGAAAGAATGAGTTGTTGAGAAAATTGCTGATTAACGCTGCTGTATTGCACCCGAGCTCCTGCCTTTATTGAATGCCGTTCGATTGATTTTGCCGGTTGTTTGGTGATGAAGTTCACGACCCCAGCGATGGCATCCGAGCCATAAAGCACGGAGGCTGGCCCTCGGATCACTTCAACTCGCTCGATTTGAGCCACATCGAGCAAAGGGGCATGCTGTCCATACGAGCGGAACACGTCCACCCGCATGCCATCGATCAAAGTTAAAAGTTGCGACTCCCGCAATCCTCGTAATACAATTTTTTGACTCCAGGTCCCACTGCTCTCATAAGTTAGGCCTGGCAAAAAGTCCAACAAATCTCCGATATTATCCACGCCGCGCTGCCAAACTTGAGCGTCTCGAACCGTTCCTACTGGCATATTTGTCTCGAAAACATTTTTTTCATAGCGATGAGCAGTAACCGTTATCCATGGCGCATAAAAGCTGATGCTATCTGTTTGCGATTGCTGTGCTTGAGCATCAGTGATAACGCGGGCAAAAATGCATAGTGAATAAAAAAGAAAAGCTATTTTTTTCATTGGAAAGACTCCGAATTTTTGCTTGGTATAATTTTTAATTGAGCAGAAAAAATTTTCATTGCGATGATTTTTCAAAATGCAAAAGGGAAGGCAATCTGACATGCCCTCGAAGACATCATAATTTTTTTCTGCCGATTAGTTGATCGGAAGCCAAGGTTCTCGATTTTGCAATGGCGGATTCGTCGCTGCGGTTTTGCCAAACAAATGACTTCATATGAGTTTGGCAAATTCTGCTCGAACTGTAATGCCTGGCAACTGGCCGATTTTTCCGGTCATCGCACCGATTTCATCACCACTGCCATCAACAATTAGGGAGATAATTGAAAGATTTCGCTCTCTATAAGGTAGGCCCATCCTGCCAATGATAATAGAGGAATAATCATGAAGGATTTGATTGAGTTTTTGGTAGGCGGCATCTCGGTCGTAAACGATGATGCCCACAAAACCTATTTTTCGTTCTTTGTTTTGATTGTTCATTTTTGCCTCCTTAATGTCGGGGAAGCCCCCTCCATTTTAGATGAGATGTTTTTGTTTGATAAAGTATGAATACAGTCAGAAATAACAGACATCCATTAAACAAATTGAACGATAAATTGCTTTAGTCAGCTCGAAGCGTCACTGAAAAAGTACTTCCCACATCAGGTTTGCTTTTCACCGAAATATCGCCATGATAAAGCTGGGTGATCTTTTTGACAATGGCCAATCCTAAACCGCTACCCAGGATATTTTTGGTCTTTTCATTTTTGATCCGAACGAACTCATTGAACAGCCGCAAGGTTTCTTCTTCTGTCATCCCAATTCCAGTGTCTTTCACGGCGATCTGCACAGCTCCGTTATCTTGATGGAGAACGATATCTACTTTGCCGCCAGGTTTGTTATATTTTATCCCATTGGAGAGCAGATTATTGAGAATGATTTCAATCTCACCCGCGTCAGCGGTCATCATAATGGGCGAATCTGCATGGAGTGTCAGCGATACATTGCGCTGATTGGCTTCTGGCTGAAGCGTTTCAATCGCTTTTTGAGCCAACTCGCGGATGTCAATCTGCTTTAATTCCCGCTGTTTCTGGCCCGATTCCAACCGAGTCAGATCGAGGAGGTCATGGATCAGCTTTCGCATTCCCTCGATTCGAACCATGCAGCGCTCAATCATGCTCTGATAAGCGTTCAAATCATTTCCTAAGGTTTTCTTATTGAGGATATCAAGGTAACCATCGATTGAATTGAGCGGAGATTTTAATTCATGAGCCAGCACAGAAATAAATTGAAATCGAACTTGATGCTTCTCCTGAGCCAGCTTGCGTAATTGTCGGGCGATGATCAAGCTCTGGGCAGCCTTATTGACCGTCTTTTTCAATTCGGCCGGTGTGAACGGCTTGGCTATGAAATCGAATGCACCCCGCTTCACTGCGGTCACTGCTGTCTCGATCGAGGCGTAGGCAGTGATCATGATGATCATCATTTCATTGGCCAACGAACTCACCTTTTCCAGAACCTCCAGTCCGCTCATCCCAGGCAGCTTATAGTCGAGCAACAAAATATCTGGCTGATTGGCCTCGATTTTCTCCACTGCTTGTTCGCCAGTTTCGGCCAGTTCGACTTCAAAAGCTATGGCCTCGTCCACATCGGGCAAATTGAGCCGATGTCGGGAGAGCGCCCGCTGAATGCTCAGTCGCATGCCCAGCTCGTCATCAACAACTAATGTTCTGAGAATTGGCATGGGGTTCCTCTTTTTCTCTTGTTTGCAATTTTAGCCCATCTGGTTCTCTGAGGCTTCATTGAAGAATTGCTTCATTCCAAAAGCGTCTCTTTTCTATGCAAAAGAAATTAAAATAGCATCGCCCTTTTCAATGATAAGCATCGCTACGCATTACAAGCTATTCTTTTAGGAGCTTTTTGATCTCACGCAACAATTGCTCAAACCGAATTGGTTTGGCAAGAAACGCATCGGCTTTGATCCAAGCTCGCTCCTCCTCAGTGGCTGCATCAAACTCCAGCCCAGTCTCGCTGGTAACGGCAGTTACAATGATGATCGGGAGATCCGAATCCTGCTTTTTGATGTGGTACGCCAGTGAAAAACCATCATCAAAATGCTCCATCATCAAATCTACGATGGCCAAATCAGGATGCAAAGTAGCTAATAGCTCTTCGGCTTGCTTTTTCCCCTCAGCAGTAACAACATTGTAGCCAGCATCCTCAAGATTTATTCTCATCTGCATGAGAAAGTCGACATCATCGTCGACCACTAATATCGTTTTTTTTGTCCCTTGTGTTGTCATTTGCATTTCCTTATGAGAAATATGTTGACGAAATCTCTGTGCCTGCAAATTCATTTTTATTTCAAATTCAAAATTGGCATTAACAATTTGAACTTCGAATCTGTTCGATTATGTCAAATCAATTTAGCCCTGCTGAGCAAATAAAATCGCAGAGCGCTTCATACTTTGTTCGTTTTCAAATTCTATTTCGGGTTGCAGGAAAAACCATAAAAGATTTGTGTTGTCGCCAATATGATTTATCCTCCTAGCTCAGTCACATAGCTGCCAAGTGCTAATGAATGCGAAATGGCCCCGAAGGAGAAAATATCTCAGCTATGATCTGCCGCTTCTGCCAATGTCCCATTCGGTTTTCGGCCCGACCGAGGCAGAGTGATTGTAAAGCAGGTGCCAGTCGGCCCTGCGGCTGGATCCGCATTAGAAACTACATCGATCTTACCATAATGCATTTTGACGATCCCGTAAGTAATCGCCAGTCCCAGGCCAGTTCCCTTGCCAGATTTTTTGGTAGTAAAGAACGGCTCGAAGATTTTTGGGAGAATGCTCTCCGGAATGCCGATCCCGGTATCTTTCACGCTGATCCGAACTTGTTCCGCATCTCCCTCGGTTTGCACAATCAGTTGCCCTCCATTAGGCATAGCATTGACGCTGTTGCTGAAAAGATTGGTCAGCACCTGAATGATCTGATCTCGGTCCAGATCTACCATGGGATCGGTCAAATGGTGTTCCGCAATTACCGTGATGTTATCTGGAAATAAGATCGCCTTAATCGCATCGTCGATCAAGCTTCGCAGATCGACCTTTGTCAAATTGACCTTTGTTTGCCTGGCAAAATTCAAGAGACCTGCCACGATCTTCTTGGCCCGATCTGCATGCTGAGCGATCATCTCCAGATCTGTTCGGATTTCGGATTGGGCATCAAGTTCATCCAATAACAAATGGGCATACATAAGCACGACGCCGAGCGGGTTATTGATCTCATGCGCGATCCCAGCGGCAAGTTGACCCATGCTGGCCAATTTTTCCGATTGAATGAGCGCTTCCCGAGTGCTGGCCAATTGTTCATTGGAGATCGCCAGCTCATTGATCGTCTTATGCAATTGTTCGATGGAGTAGGGGAGACACATCTCGATTTCAGCTAACCCATTGCAGATGGCGATAGCATGCTCGCGACAGGTATCGTATCCGCACGCGCCGCAATTGAGTTCGTCTTCAGGTTTTGTTTTCCCCATTTGAGCCAAAACTTTCTGGATTTCAGTTTCGACCGGGGTTTTAGTGCGTTGATCATTGGGAATGAACGAACGAGACAGGTCGATGTGCTTGAATTTCTCCATGTAATAGACCCACTCCTCGAAATTCCGCTCCCGTATGATTTTTCGAGTGTAATTGCTCACCAGTGCCCGGCGGCGAAACAACGGTGCAGCCGTCGTCATGCCGGAACCCATGATGCAACCATCGCAGCAGAGGACATCTAATAATTTGGCATTGGTCTTTGTAGAACTGAATTCCATAATCGCATCGATGAAATTGGTGCGTCCGCTGGCGGAAATCACTTCGTTACTCACCAGGTCCTCATGGATATTCGCCGTCTCCAACAGTCCGCGGCCGATAGGAAATAAGGATCCCTTATGCGAACGCGGTGGATCAAAATCACTGGCGATGATGGTCTTGTGAGCACCATTGTTGCTCAAATAGGTATCGAACAAGTGATGCAACTCTTCAAAGGTCAAAACTTCATCGATTTCATCTGAGATCTCATCGCTGTAAGATTCCAATTTCTTGGCTAAGCATGGTCCAACAAACACGACTTTCAATTGATCTCCATGCATCTTGCGCAGCACTCGGGCGGTGGCTACCATAGGCGAAACGACCGGCGCCAACGCATCGATCAATTCGGGATGGTAGCGTTTCACATAACCAAATACTGCTGGACAGGGGGTGGTGATAAAAGCACGATCTTTTGCCTCTGCCAGGAGCTCCCTGGTTTTCCGAGCAACCAGATCCGCCCCAAATGCCACTTCATTGACGTATGTGAACCCCAGGGCGCGGATCATGCCCACCAATTGTTTATGATCCAGATCTCCAAACTCTGCTGCAAAGCTGGGAGCAATAATAGCTGCTACTTGCTCTCCAGATTTCAGCAGTTCGATCACCGCAGCGATGGAGCTAACCACGGATTTGGCCTTCTGGCTGCAAACGCGAACACAATTACCACAGCCAATACATCGCTCAGCGATGACTTCAGCCTGTCCATTGGCGATTCGGATCGCTTTCGCAGGACATTCTCGAACGCACGTGTAGCACATTCGACACCGGTCCTTGATGGTGGTGATCAGAGGTTGTCGATATTTGTCTCCCAACCTGCTACTCCTTTTTCAAAATAAATTCATTGTATGAGATCTTGGCGAACGATCCGCTCCGCTTTTTGTTTTGATATCCGATATTTCGCACTTCTAAAATGATTTCGACGCCACCGCTATTGATCTAACTTATTTGACGTTTTGATGAAGATTAGGCGCTCCCCATGATCAATGCATCAGGTCCTGAATACAGACGCCTTTGGCAATTAATTTTACAGGCTCTAAGCTGCGAGTACTCTCAGCTCAAGAGCTGATTTCTTGCTGAATGGGACCCTAACAATGCTGAATCTCATCTTAAAGCATTACCTCACGTTTCTGGTATCGTGTGTGGAGCAAATGATGGCTTTTCTCGCTGAGCGGAGTCCCCAGGAAATCCTGATAAAGTTTTTTAATGTACCGATTATTGTGAGCCGCTACGACTGCCGCATCGCGGTCGATATCATAAAGCAATTTCATCCGCGCCTTGATCGCATCGAAATTCGCAGCCAAAGGCTGTCCGCCGCCTGCAATGCAACCTCCAGGGCAGGTCATAACCTCGATGAAATGGAGCTGTTTTTTTCCTGTTCGCACCTGTTCGATCAATTCTCTAGCATTTTTCAATCCGCTCACCGAAGCCACATTTAACTCGAGATCTCCGATTTGAATTCGGGCTTGTTTGATCCCGTCTAAGCCGCGGAGGTCCATGATCCGCGGGGCGGCCATTTCTTTGCCGGTCAATAGAAAATGGGCGGTGCGGATTGCCGCCTCCATGACGCCGCCGGACACGCCGAACAACTTTCCTGCTGAGCTTCGCTCACCAAATGGCGAATCAGCGGGCTCGGGCGACATGTTTTTCAGATCCAATCCCCTCATTCGGATGATGCGCGCAAGCTCACGGGTGGTCAAAACAGCGTCAATATCTGGAACGCCGTGCTGAGTTAGTTCTGGTCGTTCAGCCTCAAATTTTTTAGCAGTACATGGCATAATCGATACGCTGAATATTCGTTTGGGATCTATCCCCTCACGCTCAGCGAAATAGCTCTTCACAATTGCCCCTAACATTTGCTGCGGGCTTTTGCAGGTGGATAGGTTTTCGATCATATCAGGATAAAATTGTTCCACAAATTTGATCCAGCCAGGAGAACAACTGGTCAGCATTGGCAATTTGCCCCCAGTCTGGATGCGCTGCACCAATTCGCTGGCCTCTTCCATCACGGTGAGATCGGCCGAAAAGGCAGTATCAAATACGCGATCGAACCCCAATTGCCGCAACGCCGCAGTCATGATGCCCACTACATCATTGCCAGGCTTTAAACCAAATTCCTCCCCGAGAGTGACTGAAATGCTTGGGGCGTGCTGGACGACAACAAACTTATCGGGATCATCTAATGCCGCAATGACCTCTTTGATGTCACTTTTTTCCCGCAATGCGCCAGTCGGGCAGACCATGATGCATTGTCCACAATTGATGCAACTGGAGATATTTAAACCAGAATCAAAGGCCGGTGCGATATGGGCCCGACTACCGCGATTCACAAAATCTATGGCGCTAACACCCTGGATCTCCTCACAGACGCGGACACATTTTCCACAAAGAATGCATTTCGATGGATCGCGAATGATGGACGGACTGGAGGTATCCACATGATATTCGTTTTTCTCACCAGCATAGCGGCGCTGTCGAACACCCAATTCTTCTGCCAGATTCTGGAGCTCGCACGACATGTTGCGCACGCAATAAAGACAATCGTCAGGATGGTTCGAGAGCAATAGTTCAACAATAGTTTTTCTGGCCCGAATCGCACGGGGGGAATGCGTCTTGATCTTCATCCCCGGTTGCACAGGATATGCACAACTGGGTATCAATCCAGAATATCCTTCGACTTCGACGACACACATGCGACAGGCTCCACTGGGAAAAAGTCCACTCAGATGGCATAATGTCGGGACCTTAATTCCAGTACGATTCAGCACCTCCAAAATTGTCTCATTTGGCCGTGCTTCTATTTTGCGATTGTTAATTTCGATTTGCATCGGTTTCTTCCCTCTATTCCGTCAAAATCTGATGATCTTTATCTGTCTAAGGTATGCGATTCGCCCCCGCAAATTGGTCAAGTCATGTTTGCAATTTTATCTTTCAAAAGAAGATGAATCGCTGTTAAATCTCTATTTCATGGCTGACCGAATCCGAATAGGAATCAACTTTTCTTGGAAATATGACCTCCCAAAGGCATCCCATTACACTCCGCGCAACACCTATTCATCACTGAGACACCTTCTTCATTCGCTATCACATCATTGCCTTTGGGAGGTTTTTTCCTTTCTCTCCGAAGCGTGTTGTTTGTATCCACATAAAAACCGCTGTCCGATCCGCCAAAAGAACAAGTGCAAAGGGTTCATTTTGGTCACGTCATTCCACAATAACCGCGCCGAACTTACATTTATCCACACAGGTGCCACAACCAATACATTTGTCCTGAATAATAAAATGTGGCGTTTTGGGATTGCCAACGATGGCCTCAGCAGGACAGTTTTTGGCGCAGAGCGTGCAGCCAGTACATTTACTCGTGTCGATTTTGTAGAACAGCAGTTCAGCGCAAACGCCGGCTGGGCATTTTCGTTCGTAAATGTGGGCCTCGTATTCCGATTTGAACCAGCGGAGCGTGCTTAGCACTGGATTGGGAGCCGATTTGCCCAAACCACAGAGGCTTGTGTCCTTAATCACCTCAGCCAAACGATTCAAATACATAACTCCCTTGAAACGCTCCAGCGCTGCAATCCCAGTTTCGCTACCCCGGCCACGGGTAATGCGCTGCAAAATTTCCAGCATTCGTCTGGTGCCCTCGCGACAGGGGATGCATTTGCCGCAACTTTCCCGTTGAATGAAATCCATGAAAAACTTGGCCACATCAACCATACATGTGGTTTCATCCATGACGACCAGACCACCAGAGCCCATCATCGCTCCAACCCCTTGGAGGGTCTCATAATCGATTTCGATATCGAGATGCTGTTCTGGGATACATCCTCCAGATGGGCCACCGATTTGAACGGCTTTATAAGATTTGCCATTGGGAATGCCGCCTCCAATGCGAAAGATAATATCGCGCAGCTTTGTCCCCATTGCAACTTCAACCAGGCCAGTATTAACGATTTTGCCAGATAAGGCAAAGACCTTTGTCCCTTTGCTCGCGGCTGTCCCTAAAGAACTAAACCACTCAGGACCTTTTAGCACAATTTCAGGTACATTGGCCAGGGTCTCCACATTATTGATCACAGTGGGCTGACCGAATAGTCCATGTTGAGTAGGATAGGGGGGACGAGGTCGTGGCATGCCCCTCTTGCCTTCAATGCTGTGAATGAGTGCGGTTTCCTCACCACAGACGAACGCCCCCGCTCCTTGTTTGATGATCACATCCAACGAAAAACCACTGTCCAAAATGTTGAAACCCAATAATCCATAATCTTTGGCCTGGGAAATGGCGGACTTGAGACGCCGAATCGCCAAAGGATATTCGGCGCGGATGTAAATGTAGGCTTTGTTCGCGCCGATACCATAAGCCGCGATGGAGAGCCCCTCTAATACGCGAAATGGGTCGCCTTCAATCACCGCCCGATCCATGAATGCACCCGGGTCCCCTTCATCGGCATTGCAGATGAAATATTTTTGATCGCCAGGTGTCGTTAATGCCAATTTCCATTTCCGACCAGTTAAAAAACCGCCGCCACCTCGACCGCGTAGGCCGCTTCGTTCGATCAAATCACAAAGCTCGGCTGGCGTCAACCGATGAATCGCCTTAGCAAGGGCCTGGTATCCACCGTTTGCGATATATTCTTCGATGCTGGTCGGATCAATAATGCCGCAATTGGCCAACACCCATCGGGTTTGTGGGGCAAAAAAAGGATGCTCAGTGATAAAAGGGACGTGCTGCCATGGCTGGGCAGCACCATCGGGGTATTGACAAATGACGTGATCCATCAAGACATCCCCAGCCAGCGCACAATCGAGAAGCTGATCAACTTTATTCTCGGTTATCTTCTGATACGAAATTCTGGTCCGATTGGGAAGCTGGATGTCCACGATCGGCTCGCCCACGCATAAGCCAACACAGCCGACTTCATAAACATCGGCAATCACATTTTTATCTTGCAAATACTGCTTAATCCTTTGCAAGGTATATCCAGCGCCAGCTCCCAGACCACAGGTTCCAGTGCCTACGAAGATGGCTGGACGTTCGAGCCGGGTACGACGATGATTCTGTAACTGCTCCAATCGTCGATGATGACAGGTTTGGTCATCATGGCAAAGCGGCCCCCGATTGATGCAGTCGATCAGATCTGGGCAGGGATGATCGAGACTATGCCAGCATCGATCACAACATTTGATGAAATTATTGACGTGAACCATTTCCTGCTCCTTTTCTGCGATAGGATTTGATGATGTTTCTGGCCTTATCAGGTGTGAGACTTGCATAGAACTCCCCGTTGATGGCGATGACGGGCGCCAATCCACAGGCTCCAATGCAAGCAACTACTTCGAGACTAAATAGCCCATCGCGGGTGGTATTGCCTGGTTCCAATTTGAGTTCTTGCTTTAACGCCTCTAACACCTTGGCTGAGCCCTTAACATGACAGGCGGTCCCTCGGCAAACTTGAATATGATATTGCCCCCGAGGTGAGAAACGGAATTGATTGTAAAAGGTCGCCACACCATATATCTTGCTGACGGGCAAACCAAGATGCCGGCCAATGGCGGCGATCGCTTCTTTTGAAAGATAACCCTGGCTCTCCTGCACCTCCTGCAAAATTGGAATCAGGGCATCTCGCTTCGCATTGGGGTATTTTTCCAAAATCGATTCAACTGATGGATTCATGTATGCCGACCTCTTTTCCTTTCAATGATTGTCTAGCAAAAAAAGCTACTTTTTCCACTGCCATAATCATATCTCGATTTTCGACATAAACATCTTCGGGCAATTTCAATTGTACTGGAGCGTAATTTAATAGTCCTTTGATCCCAGCCATCACCATCCGCTCGGCGATCTCCTGGGCCTCGTCCGGAGGCACAGCCAATATCCCAACAATGATATTGTTTTGTTTGATCACCTTCTCAAGCTCATCGATATGATAACAGCGACAACCATGGATCACACGGTTAATTTTGCTTGGATCGGTATCGAATGCCGCCATAATTTGTAGCTTTGGTCTACGACCTTGAAAATAATCTAACACCGCTCGGCCTAATTGCCCCAATCCCACTAACGCCACATTTTGCATCTCGGGAGCGTCGATGATCTCGCTGATGCTGCTCATCAATTGATTAATTTCATACCCATATACTGGCGATCCATAATATCCAGTGGGCGTAAGGTCTTTGCGCAATTGAGCGGCCGTCACTCCAGCCATAGCCGCTAACTCATGAGAATAAATATGGCTAACCCCTCGGGCCTGGAGCCCCAATAACAGCCTGCGATAAAGAATTAGTCGCTCGATCGATTTTTCTGAAATCTGTTCCATTGTTGTTTAATTGGACTGTTACATTTTTCACATTGTGAATTTTTTCACAGCTATAATATAACATTTCTTTTCAAAAAGTCAAGAAAAATTTTTGAAATTTTCAAAAAATTTTTGATGAATATATGAGACTGCAGGCAAATCCATTTTGCTGCCTACTGAAAGCAAATGGATAACAAACTGAGCTTTATTCTATTAGCTCGTGAAAAAATATCTCGATAAAGAGGAGCATCAATTAATTTTCAACCCAAACAATATATCGATAGCACCCGGAATTATAAAATCCATTTTGTTCACAACTTCATTTTGGTATAAAATTAGCCCAGTAAAATTTACATGAAAATTTCATCTGAATTTAATGATGCTGTCATCATTCTGTAATATTGAATAACGAAATTGAGTGTGGAAAAAAATAAAAGGTGAAAATATGAATACGATACTTGCCTGGGACATCAATATCTTTCTGCGTATATTTGGCTGGAACGGCCGAGCCTTTCTGGATCGGCTGATGAAGTTCGTCACCCGTACAGGCGATGGCTATTTGTATCCTTTTTTAGGGGGGATGATTTTGCTGCTGGATTGGCAAATCGGTTTGAAGGTGGTGCTCACTGGTCTGCTAGCGTTTGCCATCGAACTGCCGCTGTATAAACTGATCAAATCGAAGACCACCCGCCTGCGGCCTTTTGAGGCCTTGCCTGGAATCAAAAATCTTATTCATGCACCCGATCGATACAGTTTCCCATCGGGACATACGACAGCGGCATTCATCATCGCGATAGTGATCGGTGGTGGATTTCCTGTTCTTCTGATCCCGATGCTCATTTGGGCATCCCTGGTCGGCCTATCTCGGATATATTTGGGGGTGCACTTTCCGACCGATGTGCTGGTGGGAATGATCTGGGGAATCATTTCAGCTACTTTGGCCAGTCAACTTACTTAGCAGGGCTAATTTGGTTTAAACAAGGCTGAAATTCTATTGCTACGAACAATCATTTGACCAATTTCGATTGTCATATCAACTTTATTTATCCCGATAATCCCATTCTTCCTGTCAAATAATTTAAATCGTCACGAAACCAATGCGATTTCGATCTAGTTGCTTTGGACTTCCCAGATCGGAATATAGCCCACTTGGCGAACGATCGCTTGTCCATCTTTCAGCACCCAATCGATAAACCTTTTCACCTCTCCTTGTGGCGTGTCAATAGTGTAGAGGTATAAATATCGAGCAATAGGATAGCGATCGAAGCGTACATTTTCCGGCGTTGGGGCGACATTGTCAATATGGCAATGCTTGAGATTTTGACCATAAGCAATACCGCCATAGCCAATGGCATTTACTTTTTCGGAGATGATCTTGACCATAGCCGTCGTAGTTGGAGTTATTTGGGCGCCAGAGACATAAGGCTGGCCTTCTAGTACATGCTCCATAAAATAGAGATATGTGCCCGAGTTGGGCGAGCGCACGACGACATGGATGGGTTCGCGATTACCCCCAACCTCACTCCACTGGCTAATAGCTCCTGTGAAAATCGCTTTCACCTGGTCAAGGGCTAAATTCTGAACAGGATTTTCTGGGTGGAGATAAATGCTGAGAGCGTCCTTCGCTACCAAGAATGCCATGCCAATTTTGCCGTATTTCTGCGCCAAAAGTTGAGCTTCGTGGGACTGAATGGGGCGGGAGGATGCGCAGATATCGCAGTCTCCTTTGATTAAGCTTTTAAAACCCAAGGCTGAGCCTCCTCCTGCCACATAAATCGAAGTATTCGGATGTTGCTTCATATAGGCTTCGGCCCAGCGAGTGGTGAGCGGCAACATGGTATCCGATCCTTTAAGGCGAATTATATTCACCTGTGGTTGGTGGACGCCTGCGCAACCAGCGATCAGAAAAATTATTCGGAAAAAATTCAGCAGAATTCTCATCTTTGGTTCATGTTCAATTTGGCTGATGATTTAGCAATTTTAGTTTGAATTTGTGTATATGATAAAGCAAAGCACCCTTGCGAATACCGAAGAGCAGACTGGAGGAGGCATGTCATTTCAGCGTTAAGACCGCACAAAATTCTCAAATACCCAGCTTCACCTCACTTTTCCGAGGAATCTAGGCTTTCGGAACGGGATATTAGGCCGATAGTTACCTCTTTTCTGCCAAGGAACGCAATCGTGCCATAAGGTACGGCGAGCCTGGTTTCCAGTCAGGATAAAAGGCACCATCAGCGATAGGATGACAAAAAGCGAATAGAAGCTGGCAATGCTGCCGTGCTGCTTCAAAATTCAGGGGTTGATTCAGATCATCGAACGGCGAATGGTAAAAATGCTGCATCCAATGGTTGATCCACAGCAAACCCTCCTCTCGGCTGCGATTGTGATATGAGAATCCCTCGGAGATCAAAATCGAAGGGATTCCTGCCTTAGCAAACACCACCTGATCTGAACGATTGAACGCCTCCAGAGCTATACAGTCCGATGGAAATTGGGAGACTTCGAGATCGAAATTGGCGGCAACCTGCGCTAAATGTTCCTCCAACGTTGAAAATTCAGCCCCGATGCCGATGACATCCTGAAATTCATCGAAAAATGCCAGCCCATCGACATTGATGTTGGCAATGGTTTTATGCAAAGGGACGACAGGATGGTCAATATAATAAGTAGAACCGAGCAATCCTTTTTCCTCACCTGACAAAAAGAGAAAAATAACCGATTGCAAAGGTTTGATCGGCAACGAGGCAAAGACCCTCGCCAATTCCAGCACAGCGGCCACGCCCCCAGCATTATCAATAACGCCATTATAAATCGAATCTCCCTTGACTGCAGGTCCGATCCCTAAATGATCGTAGTGGGCTGAAATGATCACAAATTTTTGAAAAGGTGGTTGATTGATCCCTGGTAGCCACCCGATCACATTAGCCGAAAAAAAATCTCGCTCCTGAAATTCTCCTTTGAACGAAACTTTGCCAGTCAGAGGAAAACTGCGAATAGAGCCACTGCGATCCATCTGAAAAATGTCATCCAAAGAAATGGTATGATCTGAGAACAGCCGTTGGGCAGCATTAGAGTTCATGAGCACGGCCAAGTTTCCCGCTGGTGAATAGGCCAGGGTGACGTCTTCAAAGGCAAAGTCTTTGACGGCCCGCGTCCAATCGAAATAGCGGTCGCCAGGTCGAGGGATCAGAATTGTTCCCAGAGCCCCGCGAGATATGGCAAAGCGCTGTTTCGCCTCGGGACAGGAATAAACGGTCGGAGCTAGCCCGCTAAAATAAGAGGGATCATCCGAAGGCGGCTCGCCAAAGAGACAAACGACCACTTTGCCTTCCACGTCAACGGATTGATAATCGTTATAATCAAATTCGGGAGCGATGATGCCGTATCCGACGAACACCAATGGTACAAGCTGGGGGAGATAGGTCTGGGCGCCCGATCTATAAAGCAAAAAGTCTCGTTCGAGGACAAAAGCTTGCTCCTGTTCTTGGGAAAAATAGAGGAATTTGGACTGAGGCCTGGGAAAGCTGCCATGCATGGGAATGGATTGAAAGTAGCTGCCATGGTCGCCCATCGGCCGAATACCAATTCGTTGCAGATACCGGGCGATGTACCGAGCGGCTTTTTGCTCGCCAATCTTGCCCGTTCCTCGGCCCTGCAGAGAATCATGCCCTAGCACTTCAATATGCTGGCGGATTGAATCGGCGGAGATTTTGGCAAGGGCTTCTTGGATAAATGATTGTTGGGCGAGAGCAGCATGCTGGCTTCCAAGGCCCATGAAAATACAGGCGATGATGCTCCACCACAATTGTTTCATCACAATTACCTATTCTCTTATTCCCAATTGGCTGATTTGCTGGTGGGCTTATTTAATAATACCGGATTATTCATTGAAAGTCAAGTGAAAATTTTACCTGAAATATAACTTGGTTGTTGTTCAAATAACTAATAAAAATGCGAATTATTCTATCTATCGGTCTTGTGGAGCAAATGAGTTTAGAATAATTCATTGTTAGTGCATTCTAAGCTTGCTACCGTGCGCTTCAGATTTATAAGCGATTAACAATATCGAAGCGTCAACTTTTCACCCAGAAGGGCGCTTAGAATTTTCATTGAAATATAACCTTCTTGTAATTTAATTGTAACATGATTTGATCATATTTTATGCAATTGAGATGTTAAAAGCACACTAAAATATGAATTGAAGCCAGATGAGGTATCGATGGCATATCTTTACATCGACGATGGTTATCCCGAATCTGCTGATTATGAAAATAACTATATTTATTTTAATGGGAATGATCCTGAGTGCGTTCAAAAAATGATAATTTTAGTTCGGGCATTAGGATCATTACCAGCAAAAAAAAGAAAATCGTTAATTGAACTTTATTTGTCAATAGAGAATAGAGGTTCTTCAATAAGGGAATTTTGTTAGTGAATCAAAAATACTGAGGGAAAAAATTGAAAGGGATAAGAGAGATGAAGAAAATCGTAACATCACTAATGGTTCTGGCAATTGTCTTACTTCTCACAGCCATATCTATCGCTCAACAAAAGGGCTTTATTAGCGGGAGGGTAACTGATCAATCTAATAATGAGCCCCTTATTGGCACCAATGTACTGGTTGTCGGTACGAATTTCGGAGCTGCAACTGACCTGGATGGAAATTACATTATAAAAAACTTGCCACCAGGGAAGTACAGCTTGAGGTTCACATATATATCTTATAAGACGGTCACTGTGGATGAAGTGACTGTAGAGTCTGGAAAAGAGACTAAAATTGATGTTTCAATGCCGCCCGCCACAGTTGAATTTAAAGAGCTGGTTGTCACAGCTGAAGCGCTGAAGACCAGCGAGGTTTCCGTGCTGAATATTCAGAAAAATGCGAGAAATATTATCGACGGCATAAGTGCTGAACTGATCACCAAAAACAATAGTTCGGACGGAACCGATGTTTTAAAACGAATGACGGGCGTGACTATGTCGGAAGGCCGGTATGCGTATATCAGAGGGGTTGGAGATCGATATAATAATACGCTACTCAATGGGTCTTCATTGCCGAGTACCGATCCAGAAAAGAAGAGCTTTTCCTACGATCTATTTCCAGCGAATCTAATTGAAAATTTGCTGACTTTGAAAACAGCAACGCCAGATAAACCTGCCGATTTTTCTGGTGGTTTGATCGAAATTAGCACAGTTGAATTTCCATCGAAACTGAACTTCAGTTTCAGTGCCTCATCAAGCTATAATTCGCTAACCAGTTTTAAGGAATTTTTGAGCTATAATGGCGGAAGTATGGATTGGTTAGGAATTGATGATGGCAACCGATCTTTACCAGGCATGATCAATTCAAAAAAAGTCAGCAGAGGCAATTATAGCTCTGATGAGCTAAAGACAATTGGTCTGGCTTTTAAGAATAATTGGCAAACATCGACCACCAGAGCCCCGATGAAAGGAAATTTCAAAATTAGCCTAGGGAATTCGCATGAATTTGGCCAGGCAAAGTTAGGTTATATCGCATCGATTAATTATTCCAACAATGATGAAGTTGTTGATCTTCAAAACAACTATTTCACATTCGATGGGCCTCGCTATCAATATACAGGTCGAAATTTTGCGAATGCGATCTTTTGGAGTGGTATGTTTAACTCCAGTTTGAAAATTTCCCAAAATCATAAAATGAGTCTGAAAAATATTTACAGTCAAAATACAGATAATGAAACAACCATATTTGAAGGTCCTTCATATTATTTTCCAGACTATCGAAAATCAACATCATTGAGATTCATTTCCCGCTCGCTGTTTTCATCGCAATTCATCGGAGAGCATTACTTTGCCATCCTCAGAGGGGTTAACTTCGATTGGAACGTTAATTATGGGAATTCTAAAAGAGATGAACCTGATGCCCGAAGATATGTTTATAGCAGAGATTTGTACGAGCCTGATGCACCGTATCGATTTCTGCTCGATGCATCGCTTGCTACCAGGTTCTTTGGCAAATTGGATGATAATAATCGGGGTGCTAGCGCCAATTTCTTAATTAAAATATTTGAGAATCCTTCGCTCCCAACATTGAAACTCGGCGTACATTACGACAAAAAAGACCGCCAATTCGATGCTCGAACGTTTGGATTCTGGAATGTGCCAGGTGGAAATTTTTTGAAAGAAGATCAGCTCATGACCGCTCCTGTTGAGCAGATTTTTGCCCCTGAAAATTTCGGGAACAGATTCATCGAAATAATGGAAATAACCAAGCCAGCCGATAGCTATGTCTCAGATCAAAATGTGTCTGCTGCGTACTTGATGACCAGTTTTGATCTGTTTGCCCGACTCAAAGTCATCACGGGTGTTCGTTATGAAAAATCGCAGCAGAAACTCAATTCATTCACAATTACCAATGAGCCAGTTTCGGTGAATTCTGTTTATAAAGATTTGCTGCCAAGTGTAAATCTCGCATACGCTCTAACTCATCAGATGAACGTCCGAGCTGCCTATTCTAAAACCTTAGCCAGGCCGGAATTCCGTGAATTAGCGCCATTCAGCTATTTCGACTTTTTAACCTATGAGCTGGTCGAAGGGAATCCAAATCTAAAAAGAAGTCTGATTTCCAATTATGATTTGAGATATGAATTCTATCCGACTAATTTGGAATTGGTGGCAATCAGCGGTTTCTATAAAAAGCTTTATAATCCAATTGAGCAGGTTTTGCTTGCAGCTTCTGCATTCCAACCGATTCGGTCCTATCAGAATGCCAAAGAGGCTACAACTTATGGTGTGGAGATTGAAGCAAAGAAGAAGCTAGGCTTTGTTGCCTCGATGCTACAAAATTTCAGTTTTGTTGGCAATATTAGTTTTATCCATTCAGAAATACATCTAAATGGTGGCAACGGATTTCAAGTTGCAAAACGGCCGCTTCAGGGTCAAGCGGATTATATCTCAAATTTCGGTCTGTATTACGAAGATCTGCAAGGGAAATTTTCTGGGTCATTAATTTACAACAAAGTTGGGCAAAAAATTTCTCGTGTGGGCTTTGCCAATTTGGGTGACATCATCGAATTGCCCCGAGATCAAGTCGATCTCACCTTCTCAGCTAAATTGATTGAGCATGTGACCTTTAAATTTTCAGCTAAAGACCTGCTGAATCAGGATCACAAATTTGTGCAGAGAACTTTGGAAGGCGATAAAATAGCCGAGCTTCGGAAGACGGGAAGGAGCTTTTCCGCAGGATTTACTTATCAATTTTAACAACATTGAATTTGGGTATCTCATCATGCCATTGTTTTGTCATTTTGAGTTCTTCGAAGAACAAATTTTCATCAAATCGGAAGGCCTTCGCTTGGTGAGTTATTCAAATTGAAACATTTTCAACGAAAATTAACTTAACTTTCAGGAGGTTCAATGAAGAGGTTATTACATTTATTGTTTGCATTACTCGTTGTGGTAAGCAGCCTTGGCGCGCAGGAAGTAATTTTGCAAGGTGACATCACAACTGATCGGACGTTAAACGCTGACTCAACCTATCTGTTAAGAGGCTTTGTTAGAGTAAAAGCAGGCGCTACCCTGACAATCCCGGCTGGGACGATCATCTACGGCGAATTCAATACGCAGGGCTCGCTGATTGTTCAACCTGGTGGAAAAATTATGGCCAAAGGGACTGCCTATCGCCCCATTATTTTTACCAGTCAATATGCAAAGCCTGGTTCTGGTCAGCTCCCGCAGCGAGGCGATTGGGGCGGCATCATCATTTTAGGGAAGGCGCCGATCAATGTGCCAGGAGGAACTGCTGCGATTGAAGGACCGGGCGATACTTACGGTGGCAATGATCCAGATGACAACAGTGGTGTGCTGAGCTATGTTCGGATCGATTATGCAGGGATCGCTTTTTCACCGAATAATGAGATTAACAGTTTAACATTAGGTGGTGTGGGACGCGGTACGCAGATAGATCACATTCAGGTCAGTTATGCCAATGACGATTCGTACGAATGGTTTGGCGGGACGGTGAATTGCAAATATTTGATTGCCTACCGTGGCCTGGATGATGATTTTGATACGGATTTTGGCTATCAGGGCAAGTTGCAATTCTTGCTTGGGATACGTGATCCAGAGGTTGCGGATGTGTCTGGTTCGAACGGTTTTGAGTCGGATAACGATGGTTCTGGATCGACCAATACGCCGCGAACTTCGCCGACGTGGTGGAATGTGACGTTGATTGGTCCGAAGGCGACGGCCAGCACCGTGGTGAATTCCAATTACAAACGTGGGATGCATTTGCGGCGATCGTCGCAGAATAAGATTCATAATGCACTGGTAATGGGTTGGCCGACGGGAATATTGATTGATGGTGCGACGACGGTTGCCGATGCTCAAGCTGGGGCAACGTATGTGAAGAATAGCATTCTTTCGGGTATGGGGACGAATTTTCAGTCGACCGATGCGACATTTCAGGGGACAATGGAGAGTTGGTTTACCAGCAATGGTGGCAGGGTGTTTGCCAACAACAGCGATGTTCAGTTGGTAGATCCTTTCAATCTGAATAATCCCAATGTCATGCCAACTTCTGGGTCGCCAGTGTTCACAGGTGGGGCCACGCCTCCCAATGATGGTTTCTTTGATACTTCTGCCACTTACATCGGCGCCTTTGGAAATGTTGATTGGACTGCTGGTTGGACCAGCTTTAATTTCCGAGTTCCTACATCTGTACGGTCGAAATTGGCTGAAAATATTCCTAATGAATTCTCGTTGATGCAAAATTATCCGAATCCGTTTAATCCGACCACTACGATCCAATTCAGTTTGCCCAAAGAGGCTGTGGTGAAACTATCGGTTTATAACATCATGGGTCAGCAAGTGGCCACTTTAGTCAATGGCAAGCGATCTGCTGGTGTGCATTATGTTCAATGGGATGCTCCTGGTCTTCCGAGCGGAATGTATTTCTATCGCCTGGAGGCTGGGCCTACAGTACTGACAAAGAAGATGATGCTGATCAGGTAATAATAATTCACAAAAAGATTTGACCTCTCTATTCTCTTATTCCCTCAGAGAGCCAGAGATATGGAGTTTTTGTCTCTGGCTCTTTTCTTAAAGATAGAGATTACAAGCAAAAAATCATCAAGATTTCATCAAATTGTAATACTTTTGTAACGTGAATGTAACATAATGTGGTTAATCTGATCGTCAATTTTTTATCACACTCACTAACAATAACTCAATAGCCATATCAACCATGAAGGAGGTGGTGCAGGTTCAAAAAAGTGATTTTTTCTTGAGGGAATAAATTCATCTGTTATTAGAGGGAGAAATCAAAATTTACTTTGAGGGAATATGAGAATAAGAGGATTATTACTGTTCTGTCTAGCATTTCTGCCTTTTGTTTTAAAGGCTCAAATCGAGTCCAAAATCGATGGGCTGGTCTATTCTGATTATTATTATCAATTCAAAAACAGCATTAATGCTGAAAAGGACCGCAATGCTTTTCAATTTCGGCGTATTTATTTCACGTTTGAGAATAACATTACGCAGAACATCAAAGTGCGCTTTCGGTTGGAATCGGAGCATGCTAGTTATGGCTCAGCAACAAAAATTAACCCTTTCGTGAAGCATGCATATTTGGAATGGACGAATCTGATACCACAGCATCGAATTTATTTCGGCTTAGCAGAGACCAATGCTTTCAAAAATTCGGAAGAATATTGGGGCTATCGCTCGATTGAGAAAACCATTATGGACTTGCAAAAAATCAGCTCGTCGGCTGATATGGGCATTTCGCTAAAAGGCGATCTCTTAGGAGGAAAGGTCCACCACTGGCTAACCGTTTTCAATGGTACAGGGTGTGGATCTTCGGAAATTGATCGCTTCAAAAAAATCGGCTATGCTTTCTGGCTCACCCCAATAAAAGGCTTGATTTTGGAAGGTTATTATGATTTTGAAAGCCAGGATCCGACGGGCAAGCAAACGGCTGCCAATTTGAGCTCGGCGAAAGACTATGCCGCTGGCAAAGGTTACAATACCGTGAAAGGTTTTGTCGGGTACGATCATCCAAGATTCACCCTCGGCGCCGAAGCCTTTTTCCGAACCAATGAGAAATCAGGTATTGAAAATGTCGCCACGGCTTATGATGACGTGAAGAAAGAATACAAGATCACGGCGTCAACACCTGTGGATGTGAAGCGCTTTGGTTATTCGGTTTTTGGCTCAGTGATTACGCCCATTCCGAAGCTGAAAGCCTTCGCTCGCTACGACTTCTTTGACAACAATAACGAAGATAACGTCAGCACCAAATTCGACAAAGCCACTGGCAAATTGACCAGCGGTACTGATGATGAGTTCACCATGATCTTTGCAGGTTTGGATTATATTCCTTCTGCTAATCTTCATATCATGCCCAATGTCATTATCAAAAGCTACGCCAAAGATGGGCTGGACAATGACATCACGGGCCGATTGACATTGTATTATAAATTTGATTCAGGGAAGATTATCGTTGAATAACTCAGACTAAAGAGTACTGCAAAATAGAAAATTAGTCATTCCGAGCGAAGCGAAGGAATCTTATAATTATTCAAAGATT
This sequence comes from candidate division KSB1 bacterium, assembly GCA_034506395.1. Taxonomy (NCBI): domain Bacteria; kingdom Pseudomonadati; species Candidatus Zhuqueibacterota bacterium. The sequence continues at coordinate 167,177 of JAPDPQ010000010.1, forward strand.
GCTTCTCCGCCTTCGGCGGATCGCAATGACTAACGCTAACGACTTAATCAAAAATTAAATTGAAGGAGTATCAATCATGAAAAAGAATTTCACACTGTTAACCATAATTATTGGGCTTTTGTTCGGAGGAAATGTTCTGGCTCAGAATTTCATCCAGATCAAAGGCTCGGACACGATCGTCAATCTCTCCCAGAAATTGGCTGAGGCTTATATGGAGAAAAATCCGAATGTTTCTATCGCTGTGACAGGTGGCGGCTCGGGTGTTGGCATTGCCGCTTTGATCGCCAATCGAGTGCAAATTGCCAATTCTTCTCGGGAGATGAAAGAGAAAGAATATGCCCAGGCCAAAGAAAATGGGGTAATTCCGACCGAGATCGCCATTGCCATCGACGGTCTGTCAGTTACAGTTAATGCCAGCAATCCCATTAAATCGTTGACCAAAGATCAAGTCGGCGCTATTTTCCGTGGTGAGATCACCAATTGGAGCGAAGTGGGTGGACCCAATCTGGCTATTTCTCTATATGGTCGTCAGCCCAATTCGGGAACGTATGTGTTCTTCCAGGAATTTGTGCTGGGCAACAAGGACTATTCGCCCAAGATGAAGCAGATGAACGGCAATGCCCAGATCATCGAAGGGATCAAGACGGATAAGGGCGCAATCGGCTATGTTGGGATCGGCTATCTGCATGACGAGCATGGCAAGATGATCGAGGGCATTAAGGTGCTGGAAATCGCCCCAGATGCCAAATCAAAGCCTGTCTCTCCATTGATCGTCGAAAATGTGAAGTCTGGCCTTTATCCCATTGCCCGCCCGCTGTATCAATACACCAATGGCAAGCCCAAAGGTGCAGTGAAAGATTTGATCGCTTTCGAGCTGGGTCCCGAAGGCCAGAAGATCGTGGAAGAAATGGGTTTCTATCCAGTGTCTGGGAAATATATAGAGCAAAATAAGAAGGCGGGGTTTTAGGGTGTTTGCTTATTAGGTGATTAAAATAATTGAGGCGATTGAGGTAATTTAGCAACTGGGAAATTCAGGATTATAATTCTACCCATATCGTTGCTGAAAATGAGAAGACCCTTTGAGGCAGTCACAGCTTTGAAGGGTCTTTTTTTGATGGTAGAGTCTTTTCTATTTCTTTGAGAATATCAAGTAGATCGAGAACTTTTGAAATTCCTATTACTGTTTGGTCGGCGTTGTGCTTATGATGAGGAGCGTTGGGTAATTCTGGGTGATGCGGAGCATTATCCCAGCGACATTTGAGCTTCCCTTCCATGTCTTGCCAATGAAAACTATACTTTGATAGATTAAGTCCAGATTCTGTAACGATCACATATTCAAACAACTCAGCCAGACTTCCATCAACAAAGGTGACTTTAAGGCGAATTTTACCATCACTCGGGGCGATTTCTCTTCTGATTATTTTATAATCGGCAACCACGGAACTTAGTAGCAACCAATCTTCGATTGAGTCAAAGTGGGCTACAATTATTGGATTCATTTAGCGTCAGAAACCTCCAATAGTTCTAATTTTTGATCAACATTG